>CAZPIR010000072.1:4235-11268 GCA_964586085.1 uncultured Anaerolineaceae bacterium
CTTTATCAACTCTGGCAATCAGGTCTTGAATTTATGGATTCTATACGGCGTAGTCATCGTGCTGTGTATCGGGATTCTGATCATCGGCGTACAGATTCGTTCGCTTTATATAAAAGAGCAACGTAGCTTGCTTGTAGAACAACTATCCGTAGCCGAAGCCCGGTTCCAAGCATTTTTTAATGACCCAGCTGTAGGGATTGGCATCCTGGGATTGGATCGCAAACTCATTGACGCCAACCCAACCTTTTGTCGTATCTTTGGAATGACGCGCGAAGAATTGATTGGTCTGAATTCAGCCCAGGTCACCTATCCCGATGATGACCCCACGTCCGCCAAGCTGTTTGCCGATTTACTGGCTGGGCGGCGCGACTCGTACGAAGCCGACCGTCGTTACGTTCGCAAGAACGGCGATGTATTCTGGGCGCATGTCACCATGTCCATGGTGCGTGGTTTGGACAAGCAACCGCGTTATTTAGTCGGCATGTTTATGGATGTGGATAAGCAAAAACGCAACGCGCTCGCGCTCGAAGAATCCGAAGCCCGCTTTCGTGCCGCGTTTGAATGCTCTGCCATCGGCATGGCGTTGACCACGCTGGATGGAAATTTTATCAAGGTTAACCCGGCAATTTGCAAAATGTCGGGTTACACAAACACGGAGATGGAAAATCATAATGAACGTGAATTTTCTTTTCCAGACGACGTGGAGACGGGCAGAGAGTTGGCTTTTGAAATTTTGGAAGGCAAGCGTGATTATTATCAAGTCGAGCGGCGTTTTTTGCGTAAAGGCGGTGAAGTTTTTTGGGCACGGCTGACGCTCTCGGCAGTGCGCGATGCACAAGGGCAACTCAATTATTTTTTGGCATTGATTGAAGATATTGACGAGCAAAAGCGCACGCGCGCAGAATTGAAAAAATCCGAGGCGCGTTTTCAAGCTGTGTTTGAAAATATCGCGGTGGGTGTTACGGTTCTCACCCTGGAGGGTCGCATCGTCACGGTTAACTCGACGACCGAACAAATCGTGGGTTATGGCGAAAAAGAATTACGCGACATGAATCCCCTCGACTTGATGGCTGTCCAAGATCGGGGTGCCGATAACCAAGCGTATCAAGAATTGATCGCTGGCAAACGGAACTCGTTCGTGAGTGAATTGCGCTATTATCGTAAAGGGGGGGCGCTCTACTGGGTACGCGTTAATTATTCGCTGGTGCGTGACTTGGATGGCAAGCCCGATTATTTAATCGCCTTGGTGGAAAATATTGACGAAGAGAAACGGGCGGCGGAAAAACTCGCCACGCAAGAAGCGGAATATCGGCGTGTGCTCGAACAGCGCAGTGCCGAGCGAACTCAAGAACTCGAACAGGCAAATTAAAAAAAAAAAAAAAAAGCGGCACAAGATGCCGCGAATAGTGAACGCACACGTCTTGCGCGCGACCTGCACGATGCGGTAACGCAAACGCTTTTCTCGGCAAGTTTGATTGCCGAAGTGTTGCCCACAATCTGGGAAATGAATCCGAGTGAGGGGCGCAGACGAATCGAAGAATTGCGGCAGTTGACACGCGGTGCGTTGGCGGAAATGCGCATGTTGCTCGTCGAGTTGCGCCCCAATGCCTTGACCGAAATTCCATTCCAGGATTTATTGCGTCAATTGTGCGAATCGGTGATCGGGCGTGACCGTTTGCCGATTCAATTGAGTGTGGAAGGTCAGCGCAAATTACCGGCGGCGGTGCAGGTCGGTTTGTATCGCATCGCGCAAGAAGCGTTGAATAATATCGTCAAACATGCCAAAGCAACCCAGGCAATCGTCACGTTGCGCTTGGATGACCCGGTGCGGCTTGTCGTGGCAGACAATGGTTTCGGTTTTGATATGTCGGCAGTGCCGCCCGATCATTTCGGTTTGCAGATCATGCGCGAACGCGCCGATTTGATTGGCGCAACCATTTCGATTTATGGTGAGCCAAACGAGGGTACACAAATTTCTGTGACCTGGCAAGCAAAGGAGCAAGCATGACCAATTCAAAAATCCGTGTCATGTTAGTTGATGACCATGCCGTTGTTCGATCTGGGTTGGGCGCATTCCTCTCCGTCATTCCCGATTTGGAACTCGTCGGCGAAGCGGCAAATGGCGACGAAGCGGTGGCGCGATGCGGTCAATTCAAACCCGATGTCGTTCTGATGGATTTGATGATGCCGGGCACGAATGGCGTGATCGCCACCGGCATCATTCGAACCAAGTATCCGTCGGTGCAAGTCATTGCGTTGACCAGTTTTCAAGAAGACGACTTGGTCCAAAGTGCCTTGCAAGCCGGCGCGATTGGCTATTTGATGAAGAATGTTTCTGCTGTCGAACTGGCAACCGCGATTCGTTCGGCGCATGTTGGCAAAATGACGCTCTCGTCCGAAGCGGCAGAGGCATTGATGCATGCGAATACACAGTCGAAAGAAGCTGAGGGGCTGACAGAGCGCGAACGTGAAGTGCTCAAGTTAATGATTGAGGGCTTGAACAATACAGAGATTGCCGAGCGACTGGTCGTCAGTCTTTCGACAGTGAAATATCACATCAGCAATATCTTGATGAAATTGTGCGTAGATAATCGTGTTGCCGCTGTTGCAATCGCGATTCAGAAAAAGCTTGTGTAACACCGCTTGGTAAAAACCAGCCAATAGAACAGATAAAAAGTGACGGGGCACAGTAGATTGTGCCCCGTCTTAATTTATGTCTTGTGTAACCATTATGCGCGCTAGTCCATCCGCAGAAACGGCTCGACGATGTTGGGATCAAACAACACGCCGCTTTGCGCGTGCAAAAATTCGTGAGTACGCGCGCGATCCCACGCTGTGCGCCAGGGACGCGGTGTTTGCAACATGACCCAGGTTTCAACCACCGCGAATAAACGCGCGGCAAACGGAATGCGTTCGCCTTGCAAACCGTGCGGATACCCCTGCCCGTCCCAGCGCTCATGATGGAACACGGGAATGTCAAGCGCCGAGCGTAACAAGGTGATGGGTGCAAGCAGTTCTTGCGCGTGAATCGGATGCCGCCGCAGAATTTTGTACTCATCGGCAGTGAGCGAATCGGGTTTGTGCAAAATGTGTTCCGGCACAGCAAGCATTCCAATATCGTGCAACAACGCCCCGCGTCGCAAATTGAGCAGATCGCTTTCCTTGATGCCCAACATCTGGGCGAGCTTGACGACACGCTCGGCAATTCGTCGCGTGTGCCCTGCCGCTGATTGGTCGCGCAATTCCACCGCGCGCGAAATTTGCTCGATGGTGTGATCATATGCCAGCGCGAGATCGAGATTGGTGCGTTCGAGCGTGGTAAACGCATTCGCGTTGTCAACCGCCAGCGCGGCTTGCGCGGCAACCGCCTGAAGAAATTCGAGCCAGTCCTGGTCAGGCAAGCACGGCACACAGTAAAATGTTTCGAGCACACCACGTACCTGCCCTTTGCAAATGAGCGGCACGCCATAGTACGCCTGCAAACCATCTTGTGTAACTAAGGCTCGGTACGCTTCGGCGTTAACCTGATGGAGGTCGCGAATGTAAATGGGCTTGCGCTCGACGATGACGCGTTCGGCGGGAAAGTTCTGCCTGCTATTCAACGTTTGCGGAAAAGTTTTCACGCGCATGCCTCGCGAGGTCGCGACCTGCAACGTGTGTGCGTCCGCATTGACCAACAACACGCGCGCGGCATCTACATTCAACTGCGAAGTGAGACTGCCGAGCAACAAATCGAGCGTCACGCGCGGGTCTAGACTCGCGGAGATAGACATGTCAATCGCGTGTAAGGTTTGCACGTACTTGAGCCGTTCTTCTGTTTGGTGTTGCAGTTCGATGCGTTGCAAAGCATTCGCGGCGATGTCGGCAATCACCGCGAGAATTTGCATCTCGTCCGCTTCAAAAGATTTATGCCGCGCAATCCAAAGAATGCCCAGCCCTTGCTTGTTCGCGATAAACGGCACGCTGGCCAAGGAACGAACATTGGGCGGCACACCTTGGGCGGCATAACGTGGATCATGTTGCGGATTGTCACTCCAATGCGCCGACCAATAAACCAGGTTGGGTTTATCGGGATATTCGCGCAAAGGCAAACGCGTGTTGGTCCAGGGCTTGAGTTTGCCCGACGCATGTTCGATGACGAGCTGATCGTTGTATGTATCCGCGAGCGCGAATGCCGCGCCCTCGGCTTGCAAGAGCGTCACCGATTGGTCGAGAATGAGCGGGATCATTTCCGCACGCGTGCTGGCTTCGCGTAATGCGCCGGTCACCATCACAATCGTTTCCAGTTCGCGCTCGCGTTGGCGACGCTTGGTGATGTCGCGCAAAGAAGCGAGGCACGCGGCTTGTCCATCCCATTCCATTTCGACCACACGCATTTCTGCAATGGCAGAGCCGGGCTTGGATTCGTGCGGCACAATTTCGATCTCTGCTGTTTCGCCAGCAACGACGGGAAAGCCAAACGGCGCGCCAATCAAATCATGTGACGCGCGTCCGAGCAAATTCTGGGCGGCGGGATTGGCAAACTTGACCTGCCCCATCCAATCCACAATGATGATCCCGTCGGCATTATATTGGATGACACTTTGCAAACGCGCTTCGCTGGCTTCCAGGTCGCGCGTGCGGCGGTCGAGTAATTCCTTGAGTGAGGTCAGGTCGAGCAAAGAGGATTCCATCACGTTCGCTTACTCTTGAAACAATTGTTTCATGCGTTCGATTTCTGCCGGCGGCACGTGCGTTGGATTGCCGCTCAGAATGCCGGTGACATCGCGGAAGGGTCTGCCAATGTGCATTCCATTCTCGTCAATCGCAAACTCGCGAATTTCCTTGTCGTGCATCGAGCCGCGCATCTTGAGCACAGTCAAGCCGCGTCGCATCTCGCCGTACATTTCGACATAGCGCAAGAGAATGATCGAATCGGTGATCGTGGAAATGTGCGCTTCGGTCACCGAGGTGCCGCCCATCAAGGTCGGCGTGGTCGAAGTGAACAAGCCGGCAACTTCTTGGTGTTTGATGAACGAGGTCATGCCAATCACAAATTCACGAAAGCCCTTGCTGGTGGACACCCGTTCGAGCGCAGACAAACTATCAATGGCGACGCGTGTGGGTTTGAAATTTTCAATTTCTTGCTTGAGATGAATCAGATGGTCTTCCAGTCCGGCAGTTTCGGGGTACTCGCAGACGACTTTTAATTTGCCGTCCTGCTCCATCTTTTCAAAGTCCATTCCCCAGCCACTGCCATTGCGGAACAATTGCTCGCGGCTTTCCTCAAACGCAAACAACAGACAGCGTTCGCCTTGCTTGATGCCGCCCGCGATAAACTCGCATGTCATCAAGGTCTTGCCGGTGCCAGTCGCGCCGGAAACCAGGAGAATCGAATCACGGAAAAATCCGCCGCCGCACATGCGGTCGAGTTCGGCGTTGCCGGATGTGATGCGTACCGCCGACGATTTTTGTTTGAGTTCAATCGCAGACAAGGGAATGACGACGATGCCGGAATTGGGCATGATCGTAAACGGAAACTCGCCCTTTTGATGCGACGTGCCGCGAAACTTTAATATCTCAACCGTCCGTCGGCGTTTTTCATCGTCGAGCACATTGCGTAATACGATCACATTGTCCGCAACAAATTCCTCGACGCCATAACGCGAGATTTCGCCGTACTCGTCGTTACGCTCGGCGGTCATCACCGCCGTGACACCCAGCCGTTTCAAGCCCCAAGCGATGCGAAACAATTCACTGCGCACCACGCCGGGGTCGTCGAGTTGCGCAAAGATCGCGCCGAGTGAATCCATCGAAACCCGTTTGGCGTTCACCTTGCGCACCGCATTCTCGATGCGCGCCATCAACGCACCCAGGTCGTACTTGCCGGCGACAATGGGTTCATCGCCCAACTGGGGCGAAGCGTCCACAAACGCCCATTGATTCGTGCGTTCCCACTCGGCAATGTTCCAACCGAGCGAGATGATATTTTGACGAATATCATCCGGCGATTCTTCAAAGGTAACAAACACGCCGTGCTCGTCATTCAAAATACCTTGCGCCAAAAATTCCGCCTGCCGTGCCCGAAATCAAAGTCGTGCGACCTTTGGGTAAGCCGCCGGCGGCGATGGGGTCGAAACCTGGGATGCCCGTGCCTAATTTTTCAACGTAACGCTGATCGGTCTGGTTGCTCATTGAACTTGTTCTCCCGACGGTAGCATAGTGTGCTCGGTCGAAATGCCCAATCCGCGAAGGACCAGGGGAATGTTGGAAAGGTCGCCGACGATGCGCCGCGTCGGCGGTGGATACCGTTTGATCAACGTGGGCGTGGCAAGGATGTGATCGTCTTCGGCGACCTGGGGTTGTTCGAGTACGTCAATCACAATAATTTCGCAATCGTTCTTGAAATAAGTTTCCGCGATATGGTTCAGGGTTACGATGGCATTTTCGGATTTGGCGGAATGCCCGGTGACAAAAAGTTTCAAGATGACTTTCATGGTTGTCCGTTCCTAGCTTTGCCAGCGCGCCGTCGCGCGCAAGGTTCCGGCTCGTTGGCGATAAAAAGAAGTGAGGTAACCCATCAGTTCCAGCGCGCGTAAACGCGCTTCATCGTTCATCAAGTGCGCTTGTGCGGGTGACGTGCCGCGCATAATGGACGAGAGCACGTCTGCATGAATTTGCACCACATCGCGGGGACCAGCATTAAGAAACCCCAGGTCGTTTGCCAGGTCGCGCAAATCATTAGCGATGGGATGGTCAACCCGATAAACGCGGCTTTCGACGGCGCGATGCAAAATCGTTTCGTATCGTTGCACGAACGCCGCAAATTTTTCCGGCGCGCTCGCGCTGAGCGCACCCAAGCCAAAGGATTGTGCGGTGATCGAAACCGGCGAATTACCGGACAGCAACGCAAGTGTGGCATGCTCGCGTTCGCGTTCTGCTTGATGTTCCAAGTCGGTTTGCTCGACACGCGCCAGGTGTCGCTCGGTTACGTCGGTGTGAGAGATAACCGCGCCATTCAAAATAGTGTCGCGCAAGGGAGTTACGCGCATCA
>CAZPIR010000073.1:0-10959 GCA_964586085.1 uncultured Anaerolineaceae bacterium
GCGGTGGGTCGCCGAAAATACAATTCACCATCAAGGAGCCGAAATGTCTGCCCCGAAGAAAACGGTTTTTGTTTTTACTTTCAATGGGATGGGTCAAACCAGCGATGCCAATCTCAAAATCGCGCTCGCCAAAAAATTCCTGACCTTGATCGCCGCCGCCGAATTACTTCCACCGCAGATTTGTTTTTACACCGATGGCGTCAAACTCTGTGTCAATGGCTCGCCAGTGTTGGATGAATTGAAAACGCTCGCCCAAAAAGGCGTCGAACTCGTCTTGTGTTCGACGTGTCTCGATACATTCGGCTTGCGCGATCAGGTTGCGGTTGGTATTGTCGGCGGCATGGGTGACATTATCGCCGCGATGACGCGCGCCGATTCTGTTATCACGCTGTAAATAATTTTCGGAGGCAATTTCAATGGAAACAGAGGCGTCTTCAAAGGCGCCTCTGTTTTGCGTTCGGCGGCGGAGCGCGCGACATCTGTGCGGCAGAAATTTTGACAATCCAACTCGTTCGCGTTACTATCTGCATCACATCTAGTTCAATTCAACCTGCAAGGAGCGAGTTAAATGTCACAGAAGGTCAAAATTTTAATTGTCGTCGGCGTGCTTGTGGTGATTGCAATTATGCTTGCCGCGGTCGGATTCTTTTCGCAAACGCAAACTGCGCAAGCGCCTTCGAGCACACCCCAAGCCGGCATGATCCATTTTTACGTGGATGGCAAATTTGTCGCCAACCTCGCGCCCGCCGATTTTCAAAAATTGCCGGCGGCATCGTTTGTAGACAAGGAGCAAGGTAAAACGCAGAGCGGTTTTTGGTTGCGCGATGTGATTCGCTTGTACGTCAAAGACAACACGTTGACACCCACATCCCAGGTCGTCGTGACCGGGGTGCGACAGGGTACCGAGAAAAAAATCGCGACGCTGACGTGGGCGGAAACACTCGAACCGGCAAATAGTGTGTTGTTCAGTCCATCGAACGATGGCGCGTCGGTGAAAATTGCGGCGATGTTGGATCGCCTTGCCACGCGTGACAACTGGGTGCAAGGGTTGACCCAGATTGATGTCAAGACGAAATAAACGATTACCATGCGTCAACGATATTTTTCCACGTTTGAATTGATTTTGCTCGCGCTCTTTTCCGCGCTGGTCGTGGTAGACAAGATTGTCCTGCATCTGCCGCTCAACTTGCCAGGGCATTCGGGTGTGACCTGGATGGCAATTCTCGTGGTCGCGCGGGGACTCGTGCCCAAGACCGGCGCGCTCACGCTCGTTGGTCTCACGAGCGGACTGCTCGCCGCGTTCATGGGTTTGGGCGACCTCGGTGCGATTTATACGATTTTGTCGTATCTCGCCTCCGGGATTGGGGTGGATTTGATTGCGTTGTTCCTGGGCGGGGTGGACAATGCCATCGCGGCGAGTCTCGCGGGGATTGTCGGCAACGTTGCCAAGATGCTGACGAAAACGGCGATGGCGATGTTCTTGCAAATCCCGGCAGGGTTTATCGCGTTGGGCTTGTTATACTCGTTCATCACCAACTTGGTTGCCGGTTTACTGGGGGGCTTGCTCGGCTGGTTGATTTTGCGCGCGCTCAAACGTGCCGGGTTCTTTGTCTTTCTTGAAGAGAAACGCTAACGCCAGAAAAAAATGAGCCCCATCGCCGCGAGCGCGCCGAGCGCGAGTGACCAATCGGCGCGGCGCATTTGCAACGCGCGGTACGGTTGGCGATGCGGCGAATCGAAACCGCGCGTGTACGCGGCTTCGGTAAACGTCCACGCGCGTTTGACCGTCAGCACAATCGCCGGCACACCGAGCGCAATCAAACTGTTCAACTGGTCTCCGATTTTACGGAGACCTTGTTTTTCCTGCCACGCGCCGCGTGAACGTTGCGCCTCAAAAATGTTGTACCACTCTTCGACCATAATCGAGACCGAGAGAAATGCGAGACTGAGCGAAAACGCGTACGGGTACGGAAATTTCAAACGCTCCAACGCCAAACGAAATTCTTCGGGACTCGTCGTCGCAAAAAAAAGCGTGAACGCGGAAACGACGAGCGTAAAACGCAATGTAATCAACAGTGCAAACGCGAGACTAATCGCAACCCAATCAATCACGAACAAGATTGCCAGAATCCACGCGATGCGCCGAATTTGATAAAGCATCTCCTGGGTCAACCGCGCGGCGATCATACCTAACGTGAACAGCACTCCAAAAATCGCGAGGCGTTCGAGCGGCAACATGACCGAAAGCGCGATGAGCAAACACAGCGCGAGTTTAGCGCGTGGGTCAATCTGCCTCAATGGCGAATCGGGCACCATGCGAATCAGGCGTTTGTGCTCGCCGCGTCTGCGCCGACGAAAGAGATGGAATGGGTTCATTCGATGGGCTCCCAAATCCAATTTGGCACAACCAGGTTCACGCGCTTCCACAATTGCTCATCGCGTAACAAGGTTTGCGGTTCGCCGCGTGCGATGATGCGACCTTGATGCAGAACCAACATCTGGGTCGCATAATGTGCCGCCCACGCCAAATCGTGCGTCGCCACCATCACCAAGCGTCCCGCGTCCGCCAAGCCGCGCACCGTGTGCCCCAACAAAATGCGATGCCCATCGTCTTGCCCCAGTGTCGGCTCATCCAACAACACGCCGTGTCGCGGCTGATGCATCAGCACCATCGCGAGGCAGAGCCGTTTCTTTTCGCCCTCGGATAAAAGTAGCGGCGAATGCTTTTCATAACGCGCGAGACCCAGGTGTGTGAGCAACCAAGCGTACAGTGCCTGGTTGGGTTGGGTGATGCGAAACAAAATTTCTTCGCGCACCGTCGGATTGAATAATTGCAAATCCAGATTTTGAAACACAAGCCCCAGGTCGAGTTTGTCGTCGCTTGCCTGAACTGTGCCAGTGTGATGTTGCAAACCAGCGAGCGAGCGAAGCAAGGTCGTTTTGCCGGAACCGTTTACGCCGACAAGCGCAACAATTTGTCCGCCGCTCAGGTCAAGCGAAAGATTGTCGAGCACGGTGCGTTGTGCCATCGTCACCGACAAATCGCGCACGTTCAAATCGAAACGCGGCACAACCGACAAGGGCACAGACGCGCCATCGGTTTGCACGACCTCGCGCAACGCCTTCAAGCGATGCTCGCGAAACGATCCGGCGTCGCCGAAATAATGTGCGCGATGTTCGCACACGACAATCGCGTGACCATGTTGCGCCAACTCGTCGAGGTGTTGCACCAGGTGGTTCGCCGTCGTTGTGTCGAGCATCGAGAGCGGTTCGTCGAGCACGAGCACGGGCGGGCGACGCGCGAGCATTGCCGCGAGCATCACGCGTTGACCCTCGCCGCCGCTCAACCGTCGTGGGTCGCGCGCGCGAAATGGGCGAATGTGAAATCGGTCGAGCGATGTTTCGATGCGCTCGGCGATTTCGGCGCGCGGCAATCCCAGGTTTTCCAAACCAAACACAATTTCATCCTCGACGGTGGACGCGAGCATCTGCGCCTGTGTGTTTTGCAAAACCATCCCGGCTTTTTCGGCGAGTTGCCACAACGGCATCGCATCCGTGCGCGCGCCGTCGAGACACACGTGACCTTGTAGGGTGCCTTTGTAGAGATGGGGAATCAAACCAACGAGACAGCGTACCAGCGTGGACTTGCCGCACCCCGACGAGCCGGTGATGAGCAAGCGTTCGTGCGTGCCAACAGCAAGCGTCACCTCGCGAAAGCTGGGTGTGGCTTGAGCGTGGTACGTGTACGTGAGGTCGTGCGCCTGGAGAATCGGACTGGACACGGGCACACTCAATCGAGTTTAATCGGAACCCAGAGTAAGGAATTCTCGTCGTGTGGTTTCACAAAGAGAATTGCTTGTTGTTCGCGGAACGCTGGACGCAGTTTGCCGTTGGTTTCGACCATGCCCTCGGTGAGCACGCGACCGTCCATGGTGCGAACCTGGTCAATGCCATGCGCGAGAATTGTGGCGACTGATTGTTGCGCGCCCTCGACCTCACGCGAGCGACCGACGAGCACAAAGCGACCATCCTCGCCGGTCGCGGCAAGCCCAATGCCGGCGAGCGCGCCGATGACACCGTCTTGCGTGCCGCCCAGTCCGCGTAAAACGCACCCACAGCGTTCCGCGATTTGCCGCGCTTGCGTTTGAGTGACGATTTCTTTTTTCGCGCGTTGTCCAAACTCAATCATCTCCGGCATGACCTCGCGCGCGACGCACAATCCTGGGTCGCTCCCCGCTTGAAAATCCGCGAGCATGATGGCTTGCACTTGATCGGCAAGTGTGTTCAAATCCGCCGTGTCAGTTTGCAAGTGAATCGTCGCACTGCTGTTGTGCGACGTGTACGGAATGCGCGGGTCTACCAAAAACTGATGGCGCGTCACGCCGCGCACGGTGAAATGTGCGGCGAGCGTGCCGGCAATTGCGCGCGCCAAGCGTCCGGTGCCACGCGATGTTTTATTGTCCGTGTCGTCCAAGCCGATATAAATCATGTGCGCCTCTCAATCTGATTTGCGGTCAGTATAGCGTCATCGCTAACCCAAGTCAAAAAATCGCCGCGCTAATTTTACGCTTGCCGCAATTTCGACTAGAATACACGCAACCCCAATGCCAAAGAGTTTGCCGATGGATAATCACGCTCAACCACTAGAAATCATCAACAGTGCCGCGCCGATTCGCGTTTGCGATAACGGCGGCTGGACGGATACCTGGTTTGCGCGGTATGGAAAAATTTTCAACATCGCCGTGTCGCCGTGTGTCCAGGTTCAGATTGCCGTGTACCCCGGTTCGTCGCGCGAGCATATTGTCGTGCACGCCGAAAATTATGGCGAGCGTTACGTTGTGGACGAGGGCACACACTGGGGCAAACATCCGCTCATCGAAGCGGCAATCGAATCCATGTGCGTGCCGGCAAACTTGAGCATCGAGGTCGCGATTTTTTCCGAGGCGCCCGGCGGCGCATCCACCGGCACGTCGGCGGCGTTGACCGTCGCGTTGATTGCCGCGCTCGATCAGCTCACACCCGGGCGCATGTCGCCGCACGAGATTGCGACTGCCGCGCATCGCGTCGAAACGGAATGGCTCCAGCAACAATCCGGCATCCAGGATCAACTGTGCGCCGCGTTGGGTGGCATCAATTTGATTGACATGTTCGAGTATCCGCGCGCGTCGGTTGTGCCGATTCAACTGCCGAATGAAATCATTTGGGAATTGGAACGCCGATTGGTTTTGATTTACTTGGGCAAGTCGCATCACTCGTCCGAAATCCACGAGACCGTGATTCGCGGCTTGACCGATGCCGGTCCCGACTGTAAACCGTTGAACGATTTGCGTCGCACCGCCGAACGTTCGCGCGATGCGCTCGTCGCCGGAAATTTTGTCGCGCTCGGCGCGGCGATGACGGACAACACCCAAGCGCAAGAACGTTTGCATGTGTCGCTCGTTGGCGCAGACGCGCAACGTGTGATCGAAATTGCGCGCGCGCACGACGCATTAGGTTGGAAAGTCAACGGCGCGGGCGGCGAAGGTGGCTCACTCACCTTGTTGTGCAATGAATCGTCGTCTGCCAAACGTGCAATGATTCGCGCCATCGAAACAGAAAATTCGGCGTACCAAAATATCCCGGTGCAAATTCAGCGTGAGGGCGTGCGGGTGTGGCGTGTTGCGCGCGCGGGTGTTTGACGCCTTGTGATGGGCATTGTATAATTATCGTTAATTGGGTTCCGTGTCCAGGTGTGGCACATCCATTCGCCGATGCGGTGATCCGAATGAAAAAGTGTATCCGTGTGTTTGAATTTGCCCGCCCTGCATCGTGGCGGGCGTTTTGTTACGCTGGGTCAAGTATGTTTTAAGCAGATTGTTTTGGGGGATGGATAGGTTGGTTCAGTACGTGATTTGGAAAGGGGGAACATGGCAGACACGACCATCTTGATTGTGGAAGACGAAAACATTATTGCGTTAGATTTACGCGCGCGTCTCAGTGGGTTGGGTTATCGTGTGGTCGGCATGGTGCCCAGTGGCGAGGACGCTTTGCTTCAAGTTGAGCAACAACGTCCGGCGATTGTGCTGATGGACATTGTCATCAAGGGCAAACTTGATGGTGTGCAGACCGCGCAGTTGATTCGCGAGCGCTTTCACATTCCGGTTATTTATCTCACCGCGTATTCCGATGAAACCACGTTGGCACGCGCACGCGTAACCGAACCGTACGGTTATATATTGAAACCGTTTGAAGATCGCGAACTGCACACGGCGATTGAAATTGCGTTGTACAAACATGCGGCAGAACAGCAGATCAAGGAAAGCGAGCAACGTTTTCGTTTGCTCGCCGACACAGCGCCGGTGATGATTTGGATGACGAACACGGAAAACCAATGCACCTATCTCAACAAAGGTTGGCTCGAATTTCGCGGACGCACGATGGAGCAGGAATTGAATCAGGGTTGGTTGGAGGGTGTGCATCCCGATGACCACGCGCGTTTGACCTGGCTCTTGTCCGAAGTGATGCCAGAGCGCGCCGAGTTTCGTACCGAATATCGTTTGCGACGGATGGACGGAATTTATCGCTGGCTGATGGAAACCGGCATACCGCGTTTTGTGGATGGCGCGTTTGCCGGTTATATCGGTTCCTGTTTCGATATTACCGAACGCAAGGAAGCCTAAGAGCAATTGCGCTATCTCAGCACGCACGATCAATTGACCGGCTTGAGCAATCGCACTTTTTTTGAAGAATGGGCAAATCGGCTAGAGCACAGTCGGCTTTATCCGATCAGCGCCATCATGATTGACATGGATGGCTTGAAAGTGGTCAACGATGTGCACGGGCACGCGATGGGCGATGCCATGTTGCAACGCGTGGCGGCGGCGCTCGCCAAATGTTTTCGCGCCGAAGATATTTTGGCGCGCATCGGCGGCGACGAGTTTGCCGTGTGGTTGCCGGAAACTGACGAGGCAACGGCTATGCAAATGATCGCGCGCGTGCAAACTTTTTTGGCGGCGGAAAACGCGACTCTACGCAAAATGATGCTCAGTGTTTCGATGGGCGCGGCAACCGCCACGCAACCCGGCTCGCTCGCGGAGACGCTCAAGTTGGCGGATGCGCGCATGTACCAAGCCAAACATGCCGCCAAATTTGATGCGCGCAGGGGCATTGCGAATGAATCTGCCTGATGTGCCGGCGAATGTCGGACGCGAACGCGCCGAAGCGCGCCTCGCTAAACTCAGCGAGTGTTTTCTCCGGTTTGGCGCAGACCCGCTCGAAAATATCAACTTGTTGACTGCGTTGTGTGGCGAGTTGACCGGCGCCACTTGCGCACTGTACAACCGGCTCGACGATAATGGTTTGCTGTGCTCCTGGGGACAGTGGCACACGCCCGCCGATTATCGCGCCGTGGATCATCCCCAGGGACACATTTGTTACGACCTCATCACTCAAGCCAGCGACCAAGTTGTGGTGATTCGTGATTTGCCACGCACGCTCTATTTCCAATCCGATCCGAATGTGGCGCAGTACGCTTTGCAAACGTATGTTGGCAAGGTCGTCAAGTTTGAGCAACGCGCGGTTGGTTCCTTGTGCACCGTCTTTCAGTCGGACTATGACCCGGATGCGAACGACCAACATGTATTTGACGTGATTGCCGCCGCGATTGGCATCGAAGAAAAACGCCGACAAGACAAATTGGAATTGGAGCAGAGAGAAGACCGTTTTCGCGCGCTCGTCCAAAATTCGTCGGACATTATTTCGGTGCACGATGCGACCGGCGTCATTCGTTACGTGTCGCCCTCGGTGACGCGGATGTTGGGCTATGCGCCCGAAGACCTGATCGGCAAAAATGTGTTTGACTTGGTGCATCCCGAAGATGTCGCAACCGTGCGCGCCAGTTTTTTGCACACCGCGCAGTATGGCAGTCGCGGCATTGCGCCCGAATTTCGTTTCCGTGCGCCGAATGGCGAGTGGGTGTATCTCGAATCACTGGGCAATAATTTGCTCGCCACGTCGAGTGTGCAAGGCGTAGTGTTGAATACGCGCAACACGACCGAACGCAAACACATCGAGGAAGCATTGCAAGCAAGCGAACGGCGCAACTCGGCGATGTTGCAAGCGTTTCCCGATGCGATGTTGGTGGTCGCGCGCGATGGCATCATCACCGATGCGCGTGTGCCCAAATCTACCTGGATCAGTCCCGGCGAAGTGCTGATTGGACATCAGCTTGCCGAGATGGGGATGTCCGAGTTGGCGCTGGAGCATATTCTGCAAAAAATTCACGCGGCGATTGATACCGGCGTTATGCAATCGTACGAATACGAATTTCAATCGGCGCAAAGTGTGACGTTCTGGGATGCGCGCGCCGTGCCGCTCGATGCGGATCATGCGCTCATCATTATCCGTGACATTACTCAACGCAAACGCGCCGAACGCCGCAGTCAAATTTTTTCGGCTCTGGGACATCACCTTAGTTCCGCGACCACGCCGTATCAAGCCGGGCTGATTATCGTGCAGTTGGCAAACGAATTGCTGGGTTGGGATGCGTGTTATTTCGATTTGTACATGACAGAGACAAACACGATCACGCCGGTCTTGGCGATGGACATTATCGAGGGCAAGCGCACCGAGTGTGCTTTGCCGCAACGCGATAGACCAGGACCGACCGCGCAACGCGTTTTGCAAGAAGGTGCGGTGCTGATTCAACGTTTCGATCCGCGTGACGCATCACCGCTGGAAAGGTTTGGCGACACAACGCGTTATTCTGCCTCGATTATGGCAGTGCCGATTCGTCAGGGCACGACGGTGATTGGTTTTCTTTCGATTCAAAGCTACACGCCGAACGCGTACACCCAAGCCGATGTGGACACGTTGCAAGCGTTAGCCGATCACGCGGGCGGCGCGCTCGAACGTCTGCGTGTGCAGGAAGCATGGCGTGCCAGCGAGAAACGTTTTCGCGCGCTCATCGAAAACAGCGTGGACGTGATTACGCTCCTCAGCGAGCACGGCACGATTTTGTACGAAAGCCCTTCGATGGTCCGTGCGTTCGGCGCGCAACCCGAGTTGTTGGTTGGTAAATCCTTGTTGGAAATCCTGGACACGTTCAACGTCGAGTACGACCTGGCGCAGTTTGAGCAAATCGTCGCATCGCCGGGCACCACGATCCCGATTGTGACCTCGTACCGTCATCACGATGGTTCGCGACGCTGGCTCGAAGGCGTGGCGACAAATTTGCTCGGCGAGCCGAGCGTACAAGCCATCGTCCTCAACTATCGCGATGTGACCGCGCGCAAACTCGCCGAGGCAGAACTGCGCGCGTCGCTCGAAGAACAAACCGTGTTGCTCAAAGAAATTCATCATCGCGTCAAGAACAATCTCCAGGTCGTTTCGAGTTTGCTGAGTTTGCAGGCGCGCCAAGTCCAAGACCCGACCAGCCTCGAAATGTTGCGCGATAGCCAGAACCGTATTCGCTCGATGGCGCTCGTCCACGAAAAATTGTACCAGACCCAGGATTTGGCGCGCGTGGATTTTGCCGGTTATTTGCAAAACCTCACCGCGTTTCTCTTTCATGCGTACCAAGTGGACGCGGCGGAGATTGTGTTGCAGGTTTCCACCGACTCGGCGGTGCGTCTGGGAATTGACGCGGCGATTCCGTGCGGCTTGATTGTCAACGAACTGGTGTCGAATGCGCTCAAGCACGCGTTCCCGCACAAACGTCCCGGCAAAGTGTGGATCGCGTTGACGCGCCAAGCCGATCAGCGTTTGCAACTCGTCGTCGGCGATGATGGCGTGGGCTTGCCGCCCGACCTGGATATTCGCAACACCACGTCGCTCGGTTTGCAGTTGGTCAACACCTTGACCGATCAACTCGAAGGGACGTTGACGGTGGCGCGCGAGCGTGGCACGGTGTTCGAAATCACGTTTGCATCGGGTGCTTAACAAAACTGGGAACGGCGTCGAACCGTTCCCAGTTTTTTATTTTGCCATCGCGCTCAACTGCGCGTACCCCTCGTCGCCAATCACGCGACGCAGTTCTGTTTCAAATTGCTCAAAGATGTAATGCTCTTCATCCGACGCGACCATGCACGTGTCGTATGCCTTGATGTCCACGCCGATTTCGGTGACGTTAATGTCAATGTCCACCAGCGTCAACGGAAACATGCGGCAAAAGTACGGTTTGACATCTTCGACCTTGATGCCGTGTTCGAGCGCGTACGAGTGAATCGAACAGAGTTTGTTGCGCGTGAGAAACCAGCATCCTTCGTCTTTGGTGTCCGGCTTGTACACCGGTGTGCCGATGTACGAAGGGCGCGACAAATCCCAGGATGAAAAATCGAACGGCTCGGCAAAATACGGTTGCAGTTGGTCGGCGAGTTTGACGATGCGTTGCGCATCGTAGAGCGTGAGGAAAACGCCCTGCGCGCAACATGCCGCCGTGCACGTGTCGTCTGTGCAGTTGCGGCGCAGTTTGCGCTTTTCAAGAAATTCCGGCGAAAGGCGGTACGGACCGATGAGGATGGGCATGCGACTCCAGGTTGGCTGAAAAATTAGGACGGCAAACGTGTCCGGCAGACGGACGGTATTATAAAAGAAACAATCTGGGCGTCAAATGAAAACGTGCCGGCGAAATTTTCGCCGGCACGTTGATGTTATGATTCAGCCGTTGCGCGGTTGCGGAAACGACTGATGATCTGGCGCACAGGCGACCAACGTAAAATGAGCAACGCGACGACTATCGCGCCGTACATCAGCGGCTCGCGCAGGTCGAGCTTGACGAGCCAGGCGAAATGGACGACGACGAGCAACGCCGCGAGGTACACGCCGCGATGAATTTTTTTCCACGTTTGCCCCAACCGTTTCATCGAATTCTTGGTCGAGGTGAGCGCGAGCGGCAAGAGAATTAAAAATGCCGCGAATCCGACGAGCGCATACGGTTTTTCCAAGAGCGCATCTTGCAACAAGGTAAAGTCGAATGCATAG
>CAZPIR010000074.1:0-10596 GCA_964586085.1 uncultured Anaerolineaceae bacterium
CGGGTCTGGGATGCTCGAATTGGGAATTCGCGCGTCGGTGTTGGTGCCCTTGTTTGTGGATGGCAAAGCGGTAGGCGGCATGGCGATTGCCTATGCCGACCCCCATGCGTGGAGCCCGGAAGAAATTGCGTTCGTGCAAACTATTGTGCGCCAGCTGAATAGTTTGATCGAGCGCGTGCGCTTGTTGGACGAGGCGTTGTTGCGCGCCGAGCAATTTAGTTTACTGTACCAAGCCGGTTTGGCGGTCAATCGTTCGCTGGATGTGCGTGAGCAGATGCGCTATTTGTGTCAAATGGCAATGCAATCTGTCCATGCCGAACGGGCCGTGATCTTTTTATACCATCCCAGCACACTTGATTTGCGTTATGAATTTGGCATCGGCGCCAATGGAGAAGTGACTGAAAAAAAAGATTGGGTATTTGGTTTGGGGCAAGAACTCAGCATTATCGGGATGGTCGGGCAAACACGCCAAATGTATTATCTGCCGGATGTGACGCGTGATCCGCGTTGGATCGAGGGACCCATTCCGGTTCGCTCGGCATTGTGGATTCCGTTGACGCACGAGCAAACCTTGCAAGGCATCATCGTCGTGATGAGCCCGGTGGAAGACGCATTCGATGATCAAGCGCAAATTTTGATGACCTTGTTCGCCAATCAAATTTCTATTGCAATGGAAAATGCGCGTCTGTACGAAAACGCCGTGCGCGCGGCGGAACGACGTTCGATTTTGCATCAGGCAAGCCAAGAGGTGATCGCCGCCGGCATTGATTTGGAACGGGTCTATCAAGCGATTCATCATGCCGCCGCGCGCCTGATGCCGTGCGAAGCGTTTGTGATCGCTTTGTACGACCAAACCCGCGCGGAAAATGTGGCGGCGTATTTGGTTGATCGGGGCGAGCGTTGCGCCGTCGTGCGTTCGGCGCCAGAGCGTGGTTTGATGGGGCAAGTGATTCCGAGCGGCAAAGCGGTGTTGATCAATGAATTGCCGCAGACCGATGCGTTTGTGCATTTTGGCGATGAGCAACGTGTGCAGTCGGTGTTAGCCGTGCCCATGCGCAGTGGCGCGCGCACGATTGGTATGTTGTCGGCGCAATCGTATCAAACGCACGCCTACACGCCCGATGACCAGGTGCTTTTGGAAATGCTCGCCGCCAATGCCGCCAGCGTGTTGGAAAACGCGCGCCTGTTTCAAGAAACCCGGCGACGCCTTGCCGCGCTCGAATCGCTGAGCCGCGTCTCGGCGGCACTGCGAACCGCGCAAACGCTCGACCAGATGACCGGTATGTTGCTCGATGAAACGCTCGTTGTGCTCAGGGCGCACGCCGCCACCGTTTGGTTGCACGATCCCGGCAAGAATATCTTGTACCTCGCCGCCGCGCGCGGTTTTCCTTCGGATGCCGCGCCGCTCAAACCCGGCGAAGGCATTACCGGGCAAGTGTTTGTTTCAGGTCAAGTGTACCTCTCGCCCAATTTTCGCGCTGACCCGCACACCAGCGAAATCAATCGCGCGATTGTGCCCGGGGGCTTGCGTGGCGCGGTGGTTCCCATTCGCACCACCCAAGAATCCATCGGCGTGTTGTTTGTTTCGGTGCAAGAGCCGGATTATTTGGATCAAGACCAGGTGCACTTGTTGACCACGCTCGCCGAAATGGCGGGCAATGCGATTCATCGGCAACGTTTGCACAATCAGACCCAGCATCGTTTGGAACAAGTGCAGGCGCTCCGCACCGTGGACATGGCGATTACGTCGAGCATGGACCTGGATGTGACCTTGAACATTTTGCTCGAACGCGCGGCGACCCAGTTGGGCATGGACGGCGCGGACATTCTCGCGTTCAACGCGCCTCTGCGCATGTTCGAGTTGGTGACCGGGCGTGGTTTGCGCGCGCGCGTCGGCGAACACACCCACGTGCGCTTGGGCGAAGGGCTTGCCGGCACGGCCGCGCTCGAACGTCGCGCGATCATGCTTGCCGATGCGTCCGCCTACCTGACTTTGCAAACTGCTTCCGGCGGGGCGCTCGCGCCTGGCGCCAAGTTCGAGCTTGAGGAAAGCGTCAAAGCGTACTATGGCGTGCCTCTGGTGGCAAAAGGGCAAATTAAAGGTGTGCTCGAATTGTTCCACTCGGCGCCGCGCGACCTGGATTCGGATGGCGTGAATTTTCTCGAAGCCATTGCCAATCAAGCCGCGATTGCGATGGACAACACGCAACTCTTTCACGACCTGGAACGCTCGAACGTCGAATTGGCGTTGGCGTATGACACGACGATTGAAGGTTGGTCGCGCACGCTCGATTTGCGTGATGAGGAAACCGAAGGGCACACGCAACGCGTGACCGAGTTGACGGTGCGCCTCGCGCGCGCGATGGGGATGAACGATGTAGAGCTGGTCAACGTGCGGCGCGGCGCGTTACTGCACGACATTGGCAAAATGGGTGTGCCCGATCAAATTCTGCTCAAGCCCGGTCCGCTCACCGATGACGAGTGGGAATTGATGCGGCGGCATCCGTTGTATGCGTATCAATTGCTCGCGCCCATCAAATTCCTGGGTCAGGCGATTGACATTCCGTACTGCCATCACGAACACTGGGACGGTACCGGCTATCCGCGCGGTTTGGTCGGCGAACAAATTCCGTTGACCGCGCGCATGTTTGCGGTGGTGGATGTGTGGGATGCGCTCACTTCGAAGCGTCCTTATCGCGTCGCGTGGACACCCGAACGCACGCGCGACTATATCTTGTCCATGCGCGGCAAGCAATTCGATCCCCAAGTGGTGACGGCTTTGTTGCGTGTGCTGGGTTTGTAATCCAATCCGTTGAGGAGTTGCAATGTCGGTTTGGCTGTCCCAGTCTCTCAAAAAATTAAAGACCTGGCAACTGGTTGCTTTGGCGGTTATGGTCGCTGAAGTGATTACCGCGTTGGCGAGTATCAGCTTGATGTTCGTGCTATGGCATTGGATTTCACCGGACATTTTGCTGATTGGCGCGGCGGATGCGCTGGCGGCATCGCTTGCCGCGTCGTTCGTTTTGATTTATCTGGTCAAGTACGCTTTGGATTTGCAAGCAATCAATCAAGGTCTGCAATTCGAGATTGCCGAGCGGCAACGCATCCAAGCGGCTTTGCAACAAAGCGAAGAACGCTGGCGGACGTACATTGACGAAGCAAGCGATTTGATTTTCGGCTTGAACCCCAGTGGGCATCTCGTGTTGGCGAATCGAACGACGTGTCAAACGTTGGGCTATGAGTTAGCCGAATTGCTGGGTCGCAATCCACTCGATTTTGTGCCAGCCGAATCGCAAGCCAAGGTGCGTCAGGCGTTGGGGAACATTCTCGGCGGCATGCCGGTAGACCATCTCGAAATCCAAGTGCTCACGCGTACGGGGCAACTGGTTTGGCTCGAAGTGCGCGGGCGAACGTTCTACGAGAACAATGTGGTCTTGGGCACATTCCACATTGCACGCGACATTACCGAGCGCCGACAATCGGCGATGCGATTGGAATATCTCAGCACGCACGATGTGTTGACCGATTTGTACAATCGCGCGTTCTTTGAAGAGGAACTCAAACGTTTGGAGCATAGTCGCTATTTGCCGGTGAGCATCATGATGTGCGATGTGAATGGACTCAAGACGACGAATGATCGGCAAGGACATGTGGCGGGCGACGAGTTGTTGCGCCGCGCCGCGAACGTTCTGCGCGAAGCGTTTCGTGCCGAAGATATTGTCGCACGCATCGGCGGCGATGAGTTTGTCGCGTTACTGCCCAACACCGACGGAGCGAATGCCACGCAAATTTTAACGCGCGTGCGCGAGCGACTGGTGAAATACAACGAGGGTGCACCAGCGCAATTGAGTCTGGCGTTGGGCGTTGCCACTGCCACCGAATCCGGCACCTTGCTTCAAGTGTTGCAACAAGCTGATGCGCAGATGTACCGCGACAAGCATGGCGAGTAAGGAAAAAATAGAAACGAAAACAGGTAGACAAATTCAACTTGTCTACCTGTTTTTTGTTTACCGGTTTACGCTTAATGCCGGAAATGCCGTGCGCCGGTCACGATCATCGCCACGCCTGCCGCGTCCGCCGCCGCAAGTGATTCCGCGTCGCGTTGCGACCCGCCCGGATGCGCAATCGCGGTGATGCCGGCTTGGATGGCGGTCTCGACCGAATCGGCAAACGGAAAGAACGCATCGGATGCCATCACCGCGCCGCGCGATTTTTCGCCTGCACGTTCGACGGCGATGCGCACACAGTCCACGCGATTGGGTTGCCCACCGCCAATGCCCACCGTCGCTTCACCGCGCGCAAACACAATCGAATTCGATTTGACGTGTTGCACCGCGCGCCACGCAAATTTCAGCGCGCGCATTTCTGCTTCAGTCGGCGCGCGTTTGGAAACGACCTTCCACTCGGCTGTCCCAGGATCGCCCAAATCTAAATCTTGTTTGAGGATGCCGCGTGTGATTGAACGCAATTCGTGGCGCGGCTCGACTTCAAGGTTCGGCATCGCGACCAGGCGACAATTCTTTTTTGCGGCGAGCACCGCGCGCGCTTCATCCGAAAACCCCGGCGCGGCGATGCACTCGACAAACAAATCTGCCAGCGCGCGCGCCGTGTCGCCATCAAATTCGCGATTGCTGGCAATGACCCCGCCGAACGCCGAGCGTGTGTCGCACGCGAATGCGGCGTGGTACTCCTCGGCAAGATTGTCATTCGATGCAATGCCGCACGGCGAAAGATGCTTGACGATGCAAATCGTCGGTCGCTCGAAACTGATTGCCGCGCGCCACGCCGCATCCAGGTCAAGCAAATTGTTGTACGACAATTCCTTGCCCTGCAAAAAGGTTCCGCCGAGTGGCCCCGCCCCAGGTTCGTACGAGTACAGCGCCGCGCTTTGATGGGGGTTCTCGCCGTACCGTAAGGTTTGCACGCGATACGCGTTCACGCGCAGAGCAGCGCCGCCCGCGAGATAATTGGCAATCGCCGCATCATAGTTGGCCGTGTGCGCGAATCCTTTCAACGCAAGTCGTTTGCGGGTGTCGTCGCCGATTTTTCCGGCGCGCAGTTCGGCGAGCACGGACGCATAATCGTTCGGGTCGCAGACGAGCGTGACGCGCGCGTGATTCTTGGCCGCCGCGCGAATCAGGGTCACGCCGCCAATGTCAATGTTCTCAATCGCTTCATCGTCCGTGACGCCGGGTTTCGCAATCGTCTGTTCAAACGGATACAGGTTGCTTGCGACAAGATCAATATAATCCCAGCCCAGGTTTCTGAGTTGGGCGAGATCGTCGTCGGTCGCGCGCGCGAGCAAGCCGCCGTGAATGGCGGGGTGCAAGGTCTTGACGCGCCCGCCCAGGATTTCCGGCGAGCCGGTGTACTCGGCGACCTCAGTGACAGGGATTTGATTATCGCGCAGAGTTTTTGCCGTGCCGCCGGACGCAATGAGCGTCCAACCCAGGTCGCGCAGTCCGCGCGCAAATTCGACGAGACCGGTTTTGTCATGAACGGACAGAATGGCTTGAGGCATTTTGTTTCCCTCCAAATTTTTTATCGAACCGCAAAGACGCCAAGGACGCCAAGAAAAACCAAACCTTTGCGTTCTTGGCGTCTGTGCGGTTGAATTCAAGAATGAGTAACGCGTCGCATCGCTTCCGGCAAACGCGGCAACAAATCACCGGCGACGACACCTGCCGAACCAATTTCATGTTCCGCAATTTCGCCAGCAAGTCCGTGAATGTATGCACCGACCACCGCCGCATCGAACGGCGATAATTTTTGCGCGAGCAGTGCGGTGATGGTTCCCGCGAGCACATCGCCGGTGCCGGCGGTTGCGAGCGCGGCTGTGGCGAATGGCAACAAGGTCACACGTCCATCCGGCGAAGCGACGACCGTGAACGCGCCTTTGAGTACGACGACCTGTTGCCATTGCGTCGCAAATTTTTTTGCAACCTCGATGCGATTCGTTTGCACCTCGGCGCGCGACAACCCGGTGAGCGTTGCCATTTCGCCGGGATGCGGCGTGAGAATCGCCGTGTTGGGTGCAAGCCGATTCCACCAGTCTGCTGTTTGCGCAAGTGCATAGAGTGCATCGGCATCAAAAACAAAATGCCGCGTGGCGAGTGGCGAATTGCGAATTTGGTTGAGCAATGCTTGTACGAACGCAATCGTTTTGGGGTCGCGTCCGAAACCACAACCGAGGAGGAGTGCGTCGTAATCGGCGAGTTGGTTACCCAAGACCGAAACTGCTTCAGGAATCAGCACACCATCGTCGTCCGGCAAGCGCACGAAGGTTGTTTCGTGCAACGCGCTCGCGAGCAGAGGATAAATTGTGCGTGCGAGTGCGAGCGTGACGAGTCCCGCGCCGGCACGCGTTGCCGCGCTCCCGGCGAGGTATGCCGCACCGACATAATTTACCGAGCCGACACACAACATCGCTTTGCCGAATGTGCCCTTGTGCGAATCGCGCGTGCGGACAGGAAGCATCGCCGCAATTTCCGGCGCGCTCGCAACCTGAGTTGCGTTCGCGTCCGCCCATTCGCTCGGAATGCCAATGTCCGCAACAATCAATTCGCCGACGGCGTTCGCGCCGGGAAAAATGAATTGCCCAATTTTTGGAAACGCGAAGGTTACGGTGAGGTCAGCGGGCAACGTGGCTGGGTCGAGTGCGCCGGTGTCCGGGTTGAGTCCGCTCGGCAAATCAATTGCGACGACAAGTGGCGCGTGACGCATCGCGAAAGGCGAGGGAATCAATTCGGTGGTTGGGTGATTGGATGAGTGGGGCTGGACGGTTGCGAGTACATCTTTGAGCAGTCCTTGAATCGGGCGCGTGACGCCGGTGCCAAGCAGAGCGTCCACAATCACATCGGCTTCGCCGACCCGGGTTTTCAGTGTGGCAAAGTCACCATCATCCTCCGCGCGCGTTTCCGGAATTTCGCGTTCGTGGCACATGCGCCAATTTTCATCGGCGGAATTTTCGGCGCGTTTCCAAATGTAAAGCGACACGTTCAATCCCGCATCGTGCAAATCACGCGCGCAGACTAAACCATCGCCGCCATTGTTGCCCGGTCCCACCAACACGAGCACATGTGCATCATCGGTTTCGATTTGCGCTAGGATTGCATCGGCGACCGCTTTGCCGGCGCGTTCCATCATTTGTGCGTACGAATTGCCGTGTGCGTCCGCGCGCTGTTCGAGTTCGCGCATGATGTTTGCAGTAACAAGTTTCACCACTTAGCTCCTTGCGTTTTTCGTTTTACTCTTTATTCTCTCCCACGCCTCACGCACCCGCGCCAGCTCGCTCGACATGTCGCGCTCGGCGTAATGCGTGGCAACATACGCCTCGGTGATTTCGCGCAGGTCGTCGTCCGATTCGTGCCACGTGTTTGCCATGCGCGGCAAAAATTCGTACGGCGTTTCGGCGGTTTGGCGCGCGAGACCGGCGCGACGCGCATGTTCGACGAGCGACGCATAGATGCGGCGAATCGATTCGGCAGACAGAGATCGTGCGCGCGCATGTGATTTGCGCGGCTTGGTCATCGTGGTGCGTTGCATCTGCTCACGCGCATCGAGCGATTCGCGCGCATATGTTTCGTCCTCAATCTGGGTCAGGCGTTTGTTCAATGCGCGCGCGAGCAAATAACCCACGCCCAACACAATCGCGAGCATGAACAAAATTTTCGCGATGGGGATGAACGTTTGCGCGAATGCGGCGCCGTTAAAGATTTGCTCGTTGGGCTTTTGCTCTTGTTGCGGAAAAATTTGCGCCAATTGCGAAAGCATTTGACTCAAGGTGCTCATCAAAGGACGCAAGAGTTCGATCAACCATTCGGCAACAAAGGAAAAGGGAATCGAAAGTACGACGACGAGCAGAGTGAACAGCACCCAGAGCGGCGAGAGCCAACCCAAAAGCGTCGTCGCGGCATCGAGCGTGAGCACCTGAAGCAAGAGAAATCCCAGGAACAAGGTCACGGCAATCGCGCCGAGCAGAATGACGCCCCAACGCGCACCCAGTTTGGTTTGGTCGCTGTTCTCTTCGATGCGCGCGAGTGCGACGGCGAGCAAGGACACGGCGAAAAAAATAACGACCCAGGGTGTGACATCGAGATGCGCGACGATTTGCGCTAGCGCAGAAGTGAACAGTAAAATCACAATGCCGGCGCGAAAACGAAAACCGGTGAACCACAAGGTCAGTGGGCGTTGCGCATAACCCAGCCCGCGAATGAACGCGAATAAAATTCCCGCGCCGACGATGTGTTCCGGCGAGAGATGCCACGAGAATAAAAATGCGCTGACGAAACGCGGCAACCAGGACAGGTCGCTGGGTGCGAGTGTTTGATACAGTTCGAGACGCACGGCGGCGAGTAAAATTAAAACGGCGATGCCGATGGCGAGCAATTGCAGTTCGTGCCAGCGACGTTTCAAGCGGGGTAGAGCGCGCCCCGCGAACAAGGCGAGCCAGTACGTCACAAAAATCGCGAGCGCGGAAATTGGACGCGTGCCGATAAATGCGGCGACCAGCGCAAAGACGGCAAACGTCCAGCACGTTTCCATCGCGGCGAGGAGCGCGAGACGTAATTCGCGGCGGGGCGAGAGTGTAAGGTTCAAGGTTTCAAATTTCATGTTGACCTTGAATGGTTAATTTGGAACCTGGAACGGTTCGCACGACAATGCCTTCCAATTCATCGGGCGGTGAAAAATTTTCGTCGAGCGAGATGAGCGCGAGGCGACGACCGGCGCGACGCAAGCGCAACATTTCGGCGAGCATCGGCTCGGTGACGATGCCGGTGATGACGACGAGTGTCGCGCCCCAGGACAAGGACGAGGTTTCGTGGCGCATCAAATTTTCAATCGGCGTGGTGACGAACGACGTGATGGCGGCGAGCGCTTCGAGAATGTGCCGCAGTTGATTCGGGTCGCGGCTCGGCAAAATTTTCAAACGTTGATCGGATTCGGGCCAGGTGCCATTCGCGACGAGTCCCACCGAGTACTTGTGCTCTGTCGCGTACGCGGTAATCGAAGCGGCAAGACTGATGACGCGTTCTAGTAATTCGGGGTCGGTGCCTTGCCAGGTTTGTTCAAACGTCGCAACGTTGACGAACAAAATCCATTGGTACGAAATTGTGGGATCGTACACCTTGACTTGCAGTTCGCCGCGTCGCGCGGTGGCGCGCCAATGAATGTGTTTCGGCGCATCGTCCGGACGATAATCGCGCACGCCGCGTGGACGCGTCGGGTCGTCGAAAATCGGCACGCGCGATTTCGCTTCACCGAGTGGGTCTTTGGGCGGCAAGCCCCAATCGTGCATCGGCAAAATTTTTGGGTACACGATCAAGCGATCCACGTGCGGACTCGTCCACTCGCGTTCAAACAAGCCGAACAAATCGCCGGAACGCAAACGTGCCGGACCGAGTGCGTAATAGCCGCGTTGTTGGCAGGGAAGGTGATACGTCCAGCGCGCGCGCTCGAATCCACTCAGCGACGCGCGTTGTGCGAGCAGACCGGTGAGCGGCGCATGCGAGGGCGTGAGCGGTTTTTCGTTCGGCGGCAGGGCAGAGGGAAAACGGTCGTCAATCGCGACCCAGGCAAGCGGCAAAATTTTACGATTGCTGATGCGTGTGCTCAACTCGACGGTCTCGCCGACGAACACGCGATGCTCGCTCAGCACGCGTTCGTAACTCACGCGCCACAATGCCGCGCGATTCCATGCCCACGCGACCGGAATAATCACGAGCAGTAACACGGCGAGCACAATCAAGGTGTTCGCTTGCACGGCGACGCCGATGAGGACCATCATCACGGCGAGGTAAATCCAGGAAGAGTTAAACATGATTATCACGTAGGGGCGTAGTATGCTACGCCCCTACACTTGATTACTGTTCGACCGGTACCGGCACGGACGCCACAACTTCGTTGACGACCTGGGTCGCATCGCGTCCACGCAAGCGTGTTTGTGCGCTGATGATGATGCGGTGGGTGAGAATGAACGGCGTCAGGTATTTTACGTCGTCGGGCAAAACGAAATCGCGACCATGCAAGGCGGCGAGCGCCTGCGCCGCGTGATACAGATAGAGCGAACCGCGCGGACTCGCGCCGAGTTCAACGGACGAATGTTCGCGTGTTGCGCGCACGATGGCGACGATGTACTCGCGCACGGATGCTTCGACGCGCACGGTGCGAATTGTGTGTTGCATGGCGAGAATCGTTGCGTGGCTGACGACGGCGCGCAATTCTTCGAGCGGCTCGGCGCGTTCAAAGCGCAGAACCATCGCGTTCTCTTCGTCCGCGCTGGGATAACCCAGGTCGAGGCGCATGAAAAAGCGATCCACTTGCGCTTCGGGCAGAGGGAATGTGCCTTCGAGTTCGATGGGATTTTGTGTCGCGATGACGAGAAAAGGACGCGGCAACATTTTCGTTTCGCCGTCCACCGTGATTTGGCGTTCTTGCATCGCTTCGAGGAGTGCGGCTTGCGTGCGTGGCGTCGCGCGATTGATTTCATCGGCGAGCACAATCTGCGCCATGATCGGTCCTGCGCGATATTCAAACTCTTGCGTTTTTTGATTGTACACGCTCAAGCCAGTCACATCGCTCGGCAACAGATCGGGC
>CAZPIR010000074.1:10606-10915 GCA_964586085.1 uncultured Anaerolineaceae bacterium
TGAATCCGGCGAAACGAGCAATCGAGCGAACGCGCGAGCGCCTTGGCGAGCGTTGTCTTGCCGATGCCCGGGACATCTTCGAGAAGCAAATGTCCTTCGCACAACAGCGCCACGAGTGCGAGGTCAATCACTTTGGCTTTGCCCACGATGACGCGATTGATATTTTCGCGGAGGCGTTGCGCGATGGTATGGATTTCACTGATTGCAAGTGGCGACATGTTTCCTCATGCTGAAATTGGTTGAGCGAAATTTTACCACACAATTATCCTTTAGACTAATGCCTTTTGTCGTGGTATAATCGGCGGCATT
>CAZPIR010000075.1:0-2517 GCA_964586085.1 uncultured Anaerolineaceae bacterium
GTGCGTGTGTTCGGGTATCTCGACGACGATTTGCCGGAGGCGCTCGGCGCGGCGGATGTGGTCGTTGCGCGAGCGGGCGCGGCGACACTCGGCGAGTTTCCCGCGCTCGGTTTGCCAGCGATTCTCGTCCCAGGTCCGTACGCGGGATTGCATCAAGAACGCAACGCCGACTTTTTGGTCGCACACGGCGCGGCAGTCAAGATCAACGATGCCGCATTACAAGACGAATTGTTACCGATGCTCAAACAATTATTCGCGGTGCCGGAAAAATTAAATTCGATGCGTGATGCGATGCGCGCACTCGCGCAACCACGCGCGGCAGAGAACCTCGCCGACGTGTTGATGCAATTGGCGGGAGAACGCAGATGACACAGCGCGTTCATCTCGTCGGCATTGGCGGCATTGGCTTGTCCGCAATTGCGCGCGTTCTGCTCGCGCGCGGCGCAATCGTTTCCGGCTCCGACATGCAAGCATCCCCGTTGACGGATGAACTCGCGCAACTAGGCGCCAAAATTTTTATCGGGCAACGCGCGGAGAACATTGGCGAGGTGGATGTGGTGCTTGCCACCTCTGCCGCGCCGGAAGATAATCCGGAAATTGCCGAAGCACGTCGGCGCGGAATTCGCATAGCCCGACGCTATGATTTTTTCCCGGAATTGACTGAAGGCAAAACGACGATTGCGATTGCGGGCACGCACGGTAAGACGACGACGACCGCGATGATTGCCGTGATTCTCACTCAAGCCGGTCTTGACCCGGATGTGATTGTCGGCGGCATTGTGCCCGACCTGGGAAGCAATGCGCGCGCGGGCAAGGGCAAATACTTCATTGTCGAAGCAGACGAGTACGATTGGGCATTCCTGGGTCTGCGTCCCTCGATAGCGGTTGTGACCAATATTGAGATGGATCACCCGGACAAGTTTCGCGACTTGGATGATGTGACGCGCGCGTTCCACGAATTTATCGCGCTCGTGCCATCGTACGGCTGGGTCATCGGTTGCGGCGACTCGGTAGGTGTGACGCGCGCATTGCAAGATGCGCGCGCGCGCACTATTCGTTATGGTCTCGACGTGGACAATGAGTGGACGGCGAGCGCGATTCGCGCGAACACGGATGGTGGTTGCGATTTTACCTTGTGGCATCGCGAAGAACGGGTTGGCGATTTTCGTTTGCGGATTCCGGGCAAACACAATGTGTTGAACGCCTTGGCGGCGCTGGCTGTGGCGCATCTCGTCGGTGTGGATTTGAACGCGGCAAAACAAACCTTGCGTCACTTTCGCGGCGCGGCGCGACGTTTTGAGATCAAGGGCGAATTTAACGGCGTGACGATTGTGGACGATTACGCGCATCATCCGACCGAAATTCGCGCGACACTCAGCGCGGCGCGGCAACGTTTCGCCGGTAAAAAAATCTGGGCAATGTTTCAGCCGCACACATACACGCGCACGCAAACCTTGCTCGATGAATTTGCCAACGCGTTTGAGGATGCCGATCATGTGGTCGTGACCGAAGTGTTTGCCGCGCGCGAGCGCGAATCGCATGGTGTGAGTGGCGCGGACATTGTCGCGCGCATGGCACATCGCGATGCGCGGTTCATCGCCACGCTCGATGAATGCGTCGAGTTTTTGCAAACGCACTTGCGCGCCGGTGATGTGCTCATCACACTCGGTGCCGGCGATGGCTATCGCGTCGGTGAACGCCTCGTGGGGAGAACGCTATGATAGATGTGGTCCATTTTCGGAGTTGGGTTTTTTGGTGGGGCGCGTTGACGGCGAGTATGTTCATCAACGAGTGGTTGACTCGGCTCGCCCAGTTTTTCCGCGCGCCAGATATTTTCGACAAAACCAAATTGCCGTTCAACCTCATCCCCGGTCTTAATCAATGGATCAACGATGTGGCGCAACGGATTCCGCAAAGTATCGAGTTCAAGCCAAACCAGGTGATTGTGGCGGTGGGATCATTCAAACTTGAAAGTTATATGCTCGCGATTTTGTTTGGCGTGTTGATCTTATTGCTCGTGTTGCGCTACTATCGTCATGCGTTGCGTTCGAGCGCGTGGTTCGACGATTTCTTTGCGATCTTTCTGGTGTACGTCGTGTTACGCATCGAGGAAAACATCCTCTCGGTTTCGAGCGTGGCGATGTTATCCGGTGTGCGCGACTTTTTGCGCAATCCAACTTCGGCGTTCTTGACCTTGCTCGTGTTGACCTTGTTCCTGGTTTTTTTCGGCGAAGGCTTTCGAAGCAAACACGCCTTCTGGCGTGCGACTGCCGAAATCACGCTCGTCGCCCTGGTGTTGTATCCCAATGAATCGGCGAGCGCGATTGCCTGGGTCCTGGAAGGATTTGCGAGTTTCGGCAAGTATTTGCTGGACAAGAACAATGTCAACTTTGCCGCATTGTGGGGCGTGTTTGGGATGGGCTTGGCATTGCAACGCATCCTCATTCCGCAACCCGGTGAGACCGGTGCTGGGGGCGGTGGCCGTTTCCGGGGGCGACCTGTTCTCCGCCAGCGCGC
>CAZPIR010000075.1:2527-10892 GCA_964586085.1 uncultured Anaerolineaceae bacterium
GGGCGGCGGCAAAGGTGGTGGCGGTGGCGGCGGCGGTGGTCTCAAACTGAAAATGCCATGGAAACGCGCCTAACCCAATTTGCCGATGCGCTTGGCGAACGCGCGCAACGCAATGTGCCACTTGCTCCGCGCACCACGTTTCGCGTTGGTGGTCCCGCCGATGTGTTGGTTGAAGCCAAAACGCTCGACGAGTTGATTGCCTGTGTGCGACTCTCGCGCGAATACGCGATTCCGATTTTTATCCTGGGCAACGGCTCCAACATTCTCGTGCGCGATGGCGGCATTCGTGGACTGGTGCTCGAAAATCATTGCGCGAATTTTTCGATGGACGTTACCAATTCGATTTTGCAAGTTGAGAGCGGCGCATCGCTTCCTGGGATTGCAAATCGCATGGCGCGGCAAGGTTGGTCAGGACTCGAATGGGCGATTGGCGTGCCGGGAACTTTTGGCGGCGCGATTGTGGGAAACGCGGGCGCGCACGGCGGTTGCATCGCTGACAATATTTTGCGCGTGACGATTCTCGATGCGACGAGCCAGGTGCGTGAGTTACCCAAGACGGATTGTGCGTTCGAATATCGTGCAAGTCGCTTTAAACACACACACGACGAGATTGTGTTGAGCGCCGAGTTTACGCTGAAACGCGATGAGCCAGCCGCGTGCATCGCGCGGATGAACGAGTACACCGAACGCCGTCGCCGTGCGCAACCAACCGAGGCAAGCGTCGGCTCGATGTTCAAAAATCCACCGGGCGATTTTGCCGGACGATTGATCGAGCAAGCCGGACTAAAGGGCACACGCATGGGGCAGGTCGAGGTGTCCCAGGTTCACGCCAACTTTTTTGTGAATCACGGCGGCGCAACGGCGAACGATGTTTTACAACTGATCGAACGCGTGCGCGCGACAGTGCGCGAGAAATTTGCAATCGAATTAGAGCTGGAAATTCAAGTGGTCGGATGACAAACAAAATTCGGGTCGGGATTATTTTTGGCGGCAAGTCCGGCGAGCACGAAGTTTCGCTCGCTTCGGCGCAAGGTGTTGCGCGCGCGATCAATCGTGACAAGTACGCGGTCGTGATGATCGGCGTGACGAAACAAGGTCGTTGGATTGCCGGCGAGCAGGTGCACGCGCAACTCGTCGCCGCGAGTCCTTCGCTCTTGCTTCAGGCGAGTTCCGCCGAACGTGTTGAATCGCCAACAAGTGGCGCACTCGTCCCGATTCCGGCATCCGACGCATCACCACTCGGCGCCATTGATGTTGCGTTCCCGCTCATTCACGGACCGATGGGCGAAGATGGCACGGTGCAAGGTCTGCTCGAACTTGCAGACATTCCGTACGCCGGCGCCGGCGTTGCGGCAAGTGCCGTTGGCATGGACAAGGGATTGATGAAAGCCGTCTTTCGCGCAGAGGATTTGCCGATTCTCGATTGGATGGTTGTCTTGCGCCGCGATTGGGAACTGCGACCCGAAGACACGATTCGCCGCATCGAAGCCGAGTTTGGTTATCCGTGTTTCATCAAACCGGCAAACCTGGGTTCGAGTGTCGGCGTGAGCAAAGTGCACAACTGGGATGAACTGACCCAGGCATTGACAACGGCGGCGCAGTTTGATCGCAAGCTCATCGCCGAACGCGCCGCGCATGATGCGCGCGAGATCGAATGCAGTGTGCTCGGCAACGATGAACCGATCGCTTCGATTCCCGGCGAAGTTGCGCCGCATCGCGAATTTTACGATTATGCCGCCAAGTACGACGCGACGACCGGCACGGATTTGATCGTGCCCGCCGATTTGCCGGACGATGTGACGCGCGCGATTCAAGGTCTCGCCGTGCGCGCATTCAAAGCGATTGATGCGAGCGGCATGGCGCGCGTGGATTTTTTTGTCGAGCGCGCGACGAATCGAATTTTTGTCAACGAGATCAACACGATTCCTGGGTTTACGGCTGTCTCGATGTACCCGCGTTTGTGGGAAAAGAGCGGCGTGCCGTACGCCGAGTTGATTGACCGGTTGATTCAACTCGCGCTTGAACGTCACGCCGACAAGCAACGCTCGAAAACGGAATATTGAAAATGAGTCCATCTACTCCTCTTTCACGTTCAAACAATCGGCGCCCAACAACGCGCCGCCCGAATACACGTTCGCGCTATCACATTGCCGCGTCAATCACCGCGCCGCGCATGTTGCCGGTCGCCGGTGTATTGACCCAGGTTCCGCGCATCAAATGGTTTGTGCTTACGCTCGTCCTGGCATTGCTGGCGGCGTTGTTTGTCTTTTTTAACACGGACTGGTTTTACGTGTACACGTTTGATATTGCCGGCACGCAATCGTTGACGCGCAAAGAAATCGAAAAGGCGAGCGGCATTGTGGGCTGGAACATTTTCTTTATCGAGCCGGTCCAAGTGCAAGCATACGTCGCGTCCTTGCCCGAAGTAAAATCGGTTGAAGTGGGCACAGCTCTGCCGAATCGGGTGAGCATTCGCATCGTCCAACGTCAACTCGAAGTGATCTGGGTGCGCGGCAACGAAAATTACTGGGTCGCGAATGATGGGATGATTATGCAAGCGCGCACGCCGCGCCCGGAATTGGTTACGGTTCGCGATGCCGATTTCCGTCCAATGATCATCGGCAAGCGTGCGCCACTCGAAGCGTTCGCCGCGCAACGCGCGTTGCGTCAAGCGTGGAGTGGCGCGCCGCGCGTGTTTGATTGGTCGAATGCGCGGGGTTTGATGTTCACCGACGAGCGAGGCTGGAAAATATATCTAGGCGATGCGAGCGAAATGGCGGGCAAGCTCGCGCGTTATCGCGCGTTGGTCTCGGCGCTCGTCGCGCAAAACAAGCGTGTGAGTTTTATTGACCTGGGTAAAGGCGATCCGTTTTATCAATGAGCCATTGGCTTATTCGACATTGAGGTTTTTATGGCAGTCCCGATTGCGGCTCTCGACATTGGCACAACCAAAACTTGCGCGCTGATTGGCGAGGTCAGCGACGCAGGCATTACGCGCATCCTGGGTTGCGGCGTCGAACCTTCGCGCGGAATGCGTAAAGGTGTCGTGACCGATGTTAAAGAAGCGTCGCTTGCGATTGCGGCGGCGATGCAACAAGCTGAGCGCGTTGCCGGTATCGCCATTCCCGAAGTGTACGTCGGCATCGCCGGCGCGCATATTCAATCTACCAATTCGCGTGGTGTTGCCGGCATTCACGGCGGACACGGCGTGTCGCCCGAAGACATTGCGCGCGCGATGGAAGCCGCTGAAGCGATTGCTGTCCCGCAGAATCGCGAAATCATTCACGCGATTCCACGCGGGTACATGCTCGATGGGCAGGATGGCATCAAGGATCCTCTGGGCATGATTGGTTTTCGTCTCGAAGTCGAAGCGCATGTTGTCACCGGCGCAACCTCTTCGATTCAAAACCTGGTCAAAGCCGTTGAGGGCGCGGGCTTGCGTGTGATTGACCTCGCGCTCGAACCGATTGCGGCGGGACAAGCCGCGCTGACGACCTCGGAAAAAGAGATGGGCGTCGTGCTTGCAGACATTGGCGGCGGCACAACCGACATTGCGATTTTCATTGACGGGAGTGTGTGGCATACGGTCATCATACCCACCGGGGGTATCCACATCACGAACGACCTGGCGGTTGGTTTGCGCACACCATTCGACGCGGCGGAAGAAATGAAAGTGATGTACGGTCACGCCGACCCGACCCAGATTCCCGACACGGATTTGATTGACGTGGCGGCGTTCGGCGAAGAGGGCCGGCGCACGGTTTCGCGTCACGACATTGCAGAAATTATTCACGCGCGTGTGGATGAAATGTGCCAGATGATTTTGACAGAGGTCAAGCGTTCGGGCTATGACAATCTTTTACCGGCGGGCGTTGTGTTGTGCGGCGGCACAGCCGAACTTGCCGGCATCAAATCAATCGCGCGCGAGGCATTGCAAATGCCGGTGCGTGTTGGCGCGCCGCGCGATCTCGAAGGATTCACGGACAAGGTTTCCGCGCCGGCGTTCGCGACCTCGGTTGGTGTGTTGCAGTGGGGTTGGCAAGAAGCCCTCAAGAATCCCGATGTCAAGGCATCGCGCAACGGACACAACAAGAGCAACAACAATACTTTGGGACGCTTGTTTGGGTGGACAAAACATTTGTTACCAGAATAAAAATTTAGCAAAAGGGGCTTGACAGAAGGGATTTGGTATTGTAAAATCAGCTCACGTATACCAAATCTCGGTGTTTTGTGCCTCTTTTGCCACTAGATGTGGGGGTGCTTATGGGTACGCCAAAGAACGTTGTGGTTGACGTAAAAGGGCAGTCGCCGAGCCAAAAGCCAGTTGAATCGCGCGGCAATGACGCGCGCAAGGAGGCAAAAGCGATGATGCCAGAAAAAGGCAATGGCGCAGAAAGTTTCGCCGATATCAAAGTGATTGGTGTCGGTGGCGGTGGAACGAACGCGGTCAACCGCATGATCTCCGAGGGCTTGCACGGAGTCAGTTTTTTCGCGGTGAATACTGATGGTCAAGCATTGATGCATTCGCGCGCGCCGCAAAAAATTCGCATCGGCGATAAACTCACGCGCGGTCTGGGTGCCGGTGGCGATCCTTCGATTGGCGAAAAAGCGGCTGAGGAATCATCCGAAGATTTGTACGATGCGCTTGTCGGTTCCGATATGGTTTTCATCACCGCTGGCATGGGTGGCGGAACTGGGACGGGTGCCGCGCCAGTGATTGCGCGCATCGCAAAAGAGGCGGGCGCGTTGACGATTGGTGTCGTCACTAAACCATTCACGTTCGAGGGTCCGCGTCGGCGCGGCTCGGCGGATGATGGCTTGAACAAACTCAAGGATAACGTAGACACACTCATCGTCATTCCGAACGATCGTTTGCTTGAAGTGGCGGACAAAAAAGTGTCTTTGCAAAACGCATTCCGCGTCGCGGACGATGTGTTGCGTCAAGGCATCCAGGGCATCAGCGAATTGATTACAGTGCCTGGTCTCATCAATCTCGACTTTGCCGACGTGCGCACGATCATGGGCGCGGGCGGCGCGGCGTTGATGGCGATTGGTCGCGCGTCTGGTGAGAATCGCGCGATTGCCGCCGCCGAAGCCGCGATCCAAAGTCCACTGCTTGACGTGCGGATTGACGGCGCGCGTGGTGTGTTGTTCAACGTCACCGGCGGCGAAGACCTGACTCTGCACGATGTGTACGAAGCCGCGGAAATTGTTCGGCGTGTCGCCGATCCAGATGTGAATATGATTTTTGGCGCGGTTATTAATCCGGAAATGAAAGATCAAGTCCAAGTCACCGTGATTGCGACGGGGTTTAGCACCAACGCAAAACGGCAGACTGGCTCGGCGGGGCAAACGGCAAGTAACGTCGTTGTTGCGCCGGGCCGCAAGACGATTGAATTCCCCACTGCCATTGCGCGTCCCGTCGTCGTCAAAGACGATGAACTCGACATCCCAGCTTTTTTGCGCCGACGCGCGCAGTAATCACGCGCCTTGTCGTTTGAGCGAAATCGAAAAGCACACGTTCATCATGACGTGTGCTTTTTTTGTTGCGTCTGCTCTGGGATTTTTTGATGAGGGTGCGAGCAAGATTGCATGCGTTAAGGTTTTGCAACCTGATTGATTTTTTAAGGATAAAGTATTGCGTTCAAAAAAAACTTGTGATACACTGTCGCCGCACAACAAGTTGTGTTGCACACTTGTTCGACACAAGCCATTGTGTTTTTGGCTACTTTTATTGACGCAATTCTCACCTTCGCCGGAGGACGCCGATGCAATGCCCGTACTGTGGTAAACCCGAAAATAAAGTGATTGACACCCGTGAATCCGACGAAAGTATTCGTCGCCGGCGCCAATGTTTGCATTGCAACAAACGCTACACCACGTACGAACGCATCGCGCAGACCGGCTTGATGGTCATCAAGCAAGACGCGCGCCGTGAAGCATTCGACCGCCAGAAATTGATGGGTGGTCTGATCAAAGCGTGCGCCAAACGTCCCGTGCCGATGGAATCCATTGAAGCGATGGTGGATGAAATCGAAATGCAATGGCACGCACTCGGCAAGCCCGAAGTGAAATCACAAAAAATCGGGCAGATGGTGATGGAGCGTCTGCGTATCCTCGACGATGTGGCGTATGTGCGTTTTGCCTCCGTGTATCGCCGGTTTGCTGACCTCGACTCGCTTGCGAATGAAATTCAACGCCTCAAGGAACGCAAGCAACGCGAGGCAGAAGAGCGCAATCAGGTGCGCCTGGGTTTATAACCCGCTATGCTTGTATCTTCTTGGTACTTCCTCATTGTAGTCTGATTGATTGTTGTAAACCTCTGAGAGCGAGCACGCCTCATGCGGTTTGCTTGCTCTCGCCTTTTGTACACCGAATCTAGTTTTCCTCAGGGAGGAGTTGCATGACTCAGTCGTTCGACACTGAAGTGCGTTTGGCGTCGCCTGCCTCCGCACGCCGGCCGATTAACCTCACCGCCAACGCGCGCGTCGTTCTCGAAAAACGTTATTTGCGACGTGGCTTGGATGGCAAGCCATCCGAAACGCCGGAAGAAATGTTTGACCGCGTGGCGCGCACAATTGCCGAACCGGAATTACAGTACGGTGGCGATGTCGCCGCGATGCGTGAAAAATATTATTCACTCTTGACTGAGTTGCGTTTTTTTCCCAACTCTCCCACCTTCACCGGCGCAGGCACACCGCTCGGACAACTTGCCGCGTGTTTTGTTTTGCCGATTTCCGACGATATGGGTCGTGACTCGCGCGGAATTTTTTCGACCCTGCGCGCGGCGGCATTGATTCAGCAGACCGGCGGCGGCAATGGATTTTCGTTTTCACATTTGCGTCCGCGCGGCGACCGCGTGGCAACGAGTTCCGGCGTGGCGACCGGTCCGGTCGGATTCTTGCGTGTGTACGACACCGCGTTCGGCGAAGTGGCGCAAGGCGGCACGCGACGCGGCGCGAACATGGCCGTCCTCCGGGTGGATCATCCGGATATTTTTGATTTCATTCGTTGCAAAGCCGTCGAGGGTACGGTCAGCAATTTTAATATTTCGGTGGGCATCACCGATGCGTTTATGCAAGCGGTTGAAAGTGATAGCGATTTCGAGTTGGTCAACCCGCGTGATGGCAAAGTGTGGCGCACGGTACGCGCGCGCGAATTGTACGATGAGGTCGTCAAGTACGCGCATCACAACGGCGAACCTGGGTTACTCTTTCTCGATGCCGCGAATCGCGGCAACCCGGTGCCGCACCTCTACGAACTCGAAGCGACAAATCCGTGTGGCGAACAATGGCTAGGGCCATACGAAAATTGTTGCCTCGGTTCGATCAACCTGGGTCAGCACATCACGCCGGACGGCAAACTCGATTGGGCGAAACTGCGCGAGTCGGCTGAACTCTCGACGCGATTCCTGGATGATGTCGTGGACGCGAACAAGTATGTGCCCGCCGTGCCAGAGTTGTCCCAGTCCGCGCATCGCGCGCGCCGCATTGGTCTCGGCATCATGGGTTTGGGCGATGCAATGTACGCGCTCGGCGTGCGTTATGGTTCGCGCCAAGGCGAAGAATTTTCCGCGCAGGTAATGGAGTTTGTGCGTTATCACGCGATGATGACGAGCATCGAACTCGCACGCACCCGCGGCGCGTTCCCGGCGATCAAGGGTTCGATTTACGATCCGGCAAATTTGCAATGGACGCCACCGCGCCCCATTCAAGCGTACGCACACGATTGGGGTCGCCCCGTGCTCGATTGGAATGCAATTGTCGCCGGCATTCTCAAACACGGCATTCGCAACGCTGCACAAACGACCGTCGCGCCGACGGGCACGATTGCCACCGTCGCCGGGGTCGAATCGTACGGATGCGAGCCGGTGTTTGCGTTGTCATACACGCGCCACGTCAACGACAATGGCAAAGACCTTGAACTTGATTACGTCAGTCCCTTGTTCGAGCGCGCGTTGAATGAGGCGCACGTGGACGATGCGACGCGCAAAAAGATTTTCGAGCGCGTGCGTTTGACCGGCACGTGTCAGAGCATCGAGTTGGTGCCGGAAAAGATTCGCAACACGTTCGTCGTCGCGAGCGACATTACGCCGGAAGAACACGTTCGCATGCAAGCCGCGATGCAAGCCTTCGTGGACAACTCGTTGTCCAAGACAATCAATTTTCCGGAAGGCGCGACAGTCGAGGATGTTTCCAAAGCGTATTTCCTCGCGTGGCAACTTGGATGCAAGGGCGCCAGCCCATCCTGCGTGGTCACCGCCAACGCGGATGCAGCGTTTGTCGCTTGGTTCTATCTTACGAGCGACGGCCCCCCTCACGCCATCAAGAAACCCGGGGGATCCATTTGCACCATGAATGCGGAT
>CAZPIR010000076.1:0-7840 GCA_964586085.1 uncultured Anaerolineaceae bacterium
CGAGTGACGAGTGGCGAAAAGAATCCGCCTTCCGTCCTTCGTCCTCCGTCCGCGGGCAATGTTTTCCGCAAAAACAGCAATGCCACCGGCATCCATCCAAACGACAACAACTGCACTTGCGCGAGATTACCCAGGTTGTACGGATTGAATGCAAAGATAATACCGGCAACCATGCCTGCGCCGCGATTGCGCGTCAGGTCGAACACGAACAAGTACATCGCGTACGCGGCGAGGAAAAACGATGCAAGCAAAACCAGGTTGTAACCCAGGATCGTGTTATCGAACGCGAGGTTGAACGGAAGCGCAAATAATCCTTGTGGCAAGAGCGTTTCCGAGTACGCGAGCGTGGTGGGGTATGGATAAAAGATATTCGCGTTGAACAAATTCAACGGATCGGTGATGAGTGCGTGCCCCACCCACGCAATGATCCACACATTGAGCAAACCATCCTGCTTGTCCTCGACGGCGTTTGCAAGGTGCAGGACGAGCGGATTGGTCATCAAGATGGTGAGTACGGCGAAGGCGATGAGCGCGAGCGCATCGCGGTGTAGGGGCGAAGCATGCTGCGCCCTTACAATATTTTTGTTCAACTCAACAAACCCTTGCGCCAATCGCGCGCGTCCCATTTCGCTTTCAACTGTTTTTTGAAATCGGCGAGCCACACGGGGTCTTGCATTTTTTCGTGCAAGAGGGGCCACACGGTTTCGCTGTCCGCGTCAATCGTGCCGAGAATTTCTTGAATGTAACGATCCACTTCGATGCGCGCGGATTTGATGGTCGGAATATCGAGTTCGTCCAAAATCGGATCCAGGTTCACGGTATAAAACGGCATACACTTCTCCTTTGCGCGCCAATTATAACGCACTTGTTAGCGTTCGCAAAAAAAGAGCGATTCGCGGATTACCCGGAATCGCTCTTGGCGGGATGCGGCGTCTTTCATCCCTTGACGTACTTGTTGAAAAAGGCAACTGAGCGTTCCAATGCCAACACCAGATTATTTGAAATGTTGTGATTGTCGCCCTTGTAGGTAAAAAATTCGACCGGCTTGCCGGCGGCTTTCATTTGGTCGGCGAGTGTTTGCGAAAACGCGAGCGGCACATCGGCATCGGCGGTGCCGTGATGTAGTTGCAAGGGACCGGACAAATCGTTGAGAAACGCGTTCGGCGAAATCGAATCCCAGAATTCTGGGTTCTGTTCGGGGGCGCCGTACTCATCAATCAAATTGGCACGCCATCGTCGCGCGGAAGTTGGAATTGCCGGGGTTGGCGCTGGCACGCCGCCGCGACTCCAGTTGTACATCAAATCCGGATACGAGGCGACGACGCCCGCCCAGATCACGCCGGCTTTGATTTCTTTGGTCGTCACCATCGCGCGCAAGGTAATGCTCCCGCCCATCGAGTGTCCCCACATCCCCACCCGGTTCGCGTCGGCGTCCTTGTGTTTTTTCACGGAGGCCAATGCGTTGAGTACATCAATCGTATAGTCGGGCGAGCCGTATCCGCCGGACGCAATGCCTTCCGAGTTGCCGTGCCCGCGATAGTCCGGTCGAAAAACAATGTAGCCATTTTTGGCGAACGCATCTACGTACGCCACATAACGTTCGGTTGTTTTGTACTGCGCGGGTGGAATGTAGCCGTGATTGAACACGATGATCGGAAAGCCGGTTTTCGGTTTCGCGGAATTTGGAATCGTCATCAACGCAAAAATTTTCAAACCCTCGGACTGGTACGACACGACGTAGCGTTTGTAATTGCTTCCCGGCGCAAGCGTTTGTTCGATTTTGATTTCACTGCCCGGGTAACTGCGTTGGCGCATACTTGCAATCGTGAGCGGATGGGGTGTGGGCGTTGGAGTTGGTAGGGGCGTCGCCGTTGGTGCGAGAGTTGGCGTAGGTAATTCCGGTGTTGCTGTGATTTGTGCCGGAATGCTCGCAGACGATTGCACGCTCACACACGCCGAGATGAGGATGAGCAGAATCGGGAGCGCAACGCTCAATAAAATTTTTATATTTGGTCGCAAAATGTTCCTCGTCCTATTTGATTGTATTCTATAATACGTAAAAAATGAGTGTTAGGGTTCAACTGAATCACTGCGATTGCGCCTGACGTTCAAGTGGTGTAAAATGCAGGTGACACTATTCAAGGAGTTGTCCTATCAGCACGCCGGCTCAATCGAACGCCACCCCGATCATCGAACTACCCGAAGACCAACATTGGTGGTTTGCGACGCGCACCTGGTCGCTGTTGAATTTACTTGATGCAAATGTTTCGCGTCGCGATGGCGATGTGCTCGACATTGGTTGCGGCGCGGGCAACATGATTCATCATCTCACGCGCTATGGTCGCGTCAAGGGCGTCGAAGTAGATGCGCGCCCGGTTGCGATGGCGCAACAACGCGGGTACGATGTGCGACAGGGCGATGCGACGCGCGGCATTCCGTTTCCCGATGCGTCCTTTGATCTTGTCACCGCGCTCGATGTGATTGAGCATGTCAAGGAAGATGAAGCGATTATTCGCGAAGCGTACCGAGTGTTGCGCCCGGGTGGCGTGCTCGCGATTTCGACGCCGGCGTTTCAGTGGCTGTGGAGTTACAACGATGTGTTGAACGGGCATGTCCATCGTTACACGCCGACCGAATTGCAAATGCGGGTCGAACGCGCCGGTTTGCGCGTCAAACGACTGACGTTCGGGTTCTTGCTGGTGTTCCCGATGTCCGCGCCGTTGATTTTGTTGCGTAATGCGATGGGACAAAAACAGAAACTCGAATCGCATCACTTTGACCAGGATGCGTACCAAGTTGAGATGGAACCGGTCGCGCCGACCATCAACAACATTTTGCGCGGCGTCGGACAAATCGAAGCGGCGATGGTCGCGCGGTTTAATTTGCCCATCGGCACATCGTTGATGGTGGTGGCGAAAAAGGAGGGCTGAAAATGACAGAGAAAAAAGCAGAACGCGAATTATCCTGGGAAGATCATCTCGCCGAAACGATCAAGGCATTTCGCAAAGAGATGACGGAACAACGCGGCGATTTATTCCCCGATGAATTTCACGCGCATCGCCGCGCGGCGTACCGCGAAATGTTGTTGGCATGGCGTTCGCTGATTGATGCGCGCATCGAAAAACTCGACAAGCAGGCGCAGGAAAAAACGCCGCCCAAAGCCGGACGCATTCCAGTCGAATAAATTTGCGTCAACAAATTATTCATACGGTCAACGATTGGCGTAGACGATTTTGGTCTGCGCCAATTTTATAACGCTCAGACAAGCCCGCGGTTTTACAAGGATAAACGTTATGCATATTTACATTGACAGCGCCGATCTGGCAACCATCGAACAGGCATTGAACCTGGGATTTGTTTATGGTGTCACGACGAACCCGACCTTGTTGCAACGCGCGAACGTGCGAATTGACAAAGTGCCGGCGCTTGCCAAACGCATCATCGAACTCGGCGCGAACGAATTGCATTTGCAAGTGTACGCTGAGGATACGTCGCAGATGCTCGCAGATGCCGCACGTTTGATTGAGTTGGATTCCACCCGGGTTGTCGTCAAAATTCCGGCGACGCCGGCAGGATATGCGGCAACGGCGAAATTAGCGGCGCAAGGTGTGTGTGTTACCTTGACGGCGGTTTACACGGTCGCGCAAGCTGTGCTCGCCACGAGTGTGGGCGCATCGTACATCGCGCCATACCTGGGTCGGATGCGCGATGACGGATTGGATGCGTTTGCGCTGGTTGGGCAAATGCAACGCGCCCTGAGCGCGCAAGACTCGTCCGTACAAATTTTGGCGGCGAGCATTCGCGCGCCCGCCGAGGTCGAAGCGTTGGCGGAACTTGGCATCGGTGCAGTCACATTGCCGATCCCCGTTTTGCAAGCGTTACCCGAATCGCCTCGCACGATGACTGCACTCGCGGCATTCACTGCCGCCGTTCAATCTTTGCAATAACACGCAATCTGTCTTACAATCACCTGCGATGTTTGACGCAACCACATTAAATGCTGTCACCGACGAATTGAATCACACGATTTTGCGCGGGCGCGTCCAAGAAATTGTGCAGTTGGATGTGTTTGCGTTCGGTTTTGAAATTTACGCGCAACACGCGCGGCATTATCTTTATGTGAGCGCGCACCCGAACGACGCGCGTGTGCATCTCGTCGCGCAAAAATTGCGCGGCAGTGGACAGTCGCCCACGCCTCTGCTTCTCGCGCTACGCAAACATATTGAGGGTGCGTTTGTGGATCGCATCGAACAATTGCCGAACGAACGTGTGCTCAAAATTCAATTCGATCATTCCATCGAAGGTGTAGCGACGCTTGTCGTCGAGCCGATTGGCAAGTACGCAAATTTGATTTTGGTGGACGCGGGTGGCATCGTGCTCGATTCGCTCAAACGCATTCCCGCCGACCTGAATCGCGCGCGTGTGACTCTGCCGCATCGCGCGTACGCGCCGCCGCCGCCGCAAACAAAATTGAATCCGGCGACCTTGACCGCGTCTGCGCTCGAACGGGTGCTGGTCACACAACGCGACATGCCATTGTATCAGGTGCTCGTCAAAAATATCACGGGTGTCAGTCCCTTGCTTGCGTGTGAGGTCGAGTTTCGAGTGGGCGTACAAGATGACGCGCAAAAAATTGTTGCAACGCTGAACTTGTTGATGCACGCGCCCTGGCAACCGACCATCGCGTTCGAGGAGCATGAGCCGATTGCGTTTGCGCCGTACACCTTGACCCAGTTTGCGGATGTGCGCGCATTGGATTCGATTAGTGCAGTCATCGAAAAATTTTTCGGTGCGCCCGAAGCGTACGCGGCGGTCAAGGAACCTTTGCGCGCGCAAATCGCCGAGGCACGCGACAAACTCGCGCGCAAACGCGATGCGCTTGCGCAATCGGTGCCGGACGCGACCCAGGTCGAACGCTTGAAAACAAACGGTGAATTGATTTTGGCATATGCGTGGCAAATTCAGCCGCGTCAAACGAGATTGCTTGCCGAGGGCGAGCAGGGCGTTGTCGAAATTGCGCTCGACCCAACCTTGTCGCCGGTTGAGAACGCGCAAAAATGTTTCAAGGAATATCATCGTTTGCAAGATGCGGCAAAGCGAGTGCCGCCCTTGCTCAACGCGGCGAATGCCGAGGTCGAGTACGCCGAACAAATGTTGAGCGACCTTGATCTCGCAGAGAATCGCGCCGAGTTGGATGCGGCAATCGTCGCCGCGCGCACGGCGGGGTTGTTGACGGAGGTTCGCGCCAAAATCAAGGTGATGCCGAGCGAGCCGCGCATGTTTCAATCCCAGGATGGATTTACAATCTGGGTTGGCAAGAATGCGCGGCAAAACGAAGAGGTGACGTGTCGGCGCGCGCGCGCGGACGATGTGTGGTTGCACGCGCGCAACGTGGCCGGCGCGCATGTGGTTATCGCGCGCGGCGGACGCGAGATTGACGAGTCTACGATTTTAGAAGCGGCGCAATTTGCCGCGCAATATTCACAGGCGCGAGATGATTCGCGAGTGGATGTGATTGTCGTGCCGCGCAAAAATGTACGACGCGTGCGTGGCGGCAAACCGGGGATGGTCACCGTCCAAGGTGAGCGCGTGGTGACTGTTTCACCGCGCCGTTTTCAATAGTATTCGTTTCCCCCTTGCCTCTGATTGAAAGCCGTGCTAGAGTTGAGCCAAGCTAATCACAAAAGGAGTTTAGAATGTATCTACCACGTGAGGAAGGTCAAGGTTTGGTCGAGTACGCGTTAATTCTGGTACTCGTCGCTGTTGTAGTCATTGCGATTCTGCTCATCCTGGGTCCACAGATCGGCAACGTGTTCAGCCGAGTTACGAGTGGTCTCACCTCGACATAGCGGTCAACCCGGTCGCAAGACCGGGTTTTTATTTTACCAACAACTTTACAGCATGGAAAACATCATCCAGCATCGGCGCGGTCAAACGCCCGGTCTGGGTGTTTTGTTTGCTCGGATGGTACGCGCAGAACAGCGTGGGCAAGCCATCGCCCAAATCGTAACGCGCGCCGTGCGCGAATTTCACGCGCGGCACAACGTGTCCTTGCTCGCGCAATAAACGCAAGTACCCATCGCATCCGATTTTTCCGAGGGCAACGACGACGCGAGTGTGTTTCAGTAATGCAAACTCGCGCGCAAGAAATGGCAAACAGGTGGCTTGTTCTTGCAAGGTCGGTTTGTTGTCCGGCGGCGCGCAACGACAAATCGCGGTGATGAAAACATCGTTTAATTTCAAGCCATCGTTCACGTCGCGCGCAGTGGGCTGATTCGCGAACTCGGCGCGATGCAATGCTCCGTACAGAAAATCGCCAGACGCGTCGCCGGTGAACATGCGCCCGGTGCGATTCGAGCCGTGTGCGCCGGGTGCGAGTCCGATCAACACAACCCGCGCGTTGTGATCGCCAAAGCCCGGCACGGGCTTGCCCCAGTACTCCCAAGCACGGTACGCGCGACGCTTTTCGCGCGCGATGCGTTCGCGGTACTCGGTCAAACGCGGGCAAAGCCGGCAATGCGTAATTTCGGAATCAAGTCCAGTCCATCGAGTCATTCGTTTTGTTTCCCCGCTTTGAATTCCATCACGAGCGATGATATAATGTTGCCACGATGCAAGCAAGCCTTTTGTCGGTCCAAACCATTACGCACAATTTGAATACACGTGTTTTTGGAAAGCGCGTCGTTTACGTGGAGCGCGCCGGTTCGACGAATGATTTGGCGAAACAACTTGCCGATGCCGGCGAACCGACTGGCACGGTCGTCTTTGCCGATGAGCAAATCGCCGGACGCGGACGGCTGGGACGAACCTGGGTCGCACCGGCGTGCTCGTCGTTGCTCATGTCGTTGATTTTGCGTCCATCGCTTGCGCCGCGCGAAATCACACGCGTGACGATGGCGGTCTCGCTCGGCGCGTGTGATGCCGTGCGTGACGAAACCGGTCTCGATGCGTGTATCAAGTGGCCCAACGATTTACTGGTCGGCGAGAAAAAATTCGCCGGCATTCTCGCCGAAACGCAAACGCTCGGCGACCAGATCGAGTACGTGATTGTAGGGCTAGGGGTCAATGTGAATTTTCACGCCGCATCCATCACGGGCATCCCGGCGAATGCGACGACGATTGCCGACGAACTGGGTCGCGCATTTCCGCGCGAGTCACTCGCGCGCGCGATTTTACAAAACATCGAACGGTACGCGGTGCGTTTGAGTGCGGGCGAAAACCTACGCGATGAATGGGCGGCGCGACTCGCGACCCTGCATCAACCGATTCGCGCGCAAACCGAAACTGGCGTCGAAGAGGGCATCGCGGAACAGGTTGACGATGATGGCGCGTTGCTCGTGCGGCGCGCCGATGGTTCGCTCGCGCGTTTACTCGCCGGCGACATTACTCTGCGTGTGGCGAGTTAGTTTGATAAACATTGCGGCGGTTTGTCGCCGTGTCTTGAAGGAGGCATAATGGAACAAGGTCCACTCAACCTCGGTTATCGCGATTGGTTTTTTATTTCCTTGCTCGTGCTCGTCAACGTGATCGTGTTTGGTTGCCTGTTGCTCGCACTTGCCGGCAAAGTTTATTTTGGTTAAGGAACGAATGTAGCAATGAGCCAATGCATCAAAGAGAATTTGATTTTGGTGCATTGGCTCATTGGGAATTGATTTATTGCGGTTGTAACACCAACGTTCCCTCGCGCATTTTTTCGACTGCCTCGCGCGTGAACGTAAAGGGCGTAAACTTGACCTCGCGCCACAAGAGCACTTGATCGCTGAACTGTTTTTTTTATTGTTGTTCCGATTGTCCCGTCGTGTCCACGTGAATCGAATTTTCGAAATCGGCTAGATCAACG
>CAZPIR010000076.1:7850-10869 GCA_964586085.1 uncultured Anaerolineaceae bacterium
TACTGCGCGCGTTATACGGCGACTGACTGCGGAAGGCGGTGGCGAACACGGTCGTCACGCCGCCGGGCACGCCAATCGGTCCCGCGTTGAAAATGCGATCCAGCGGTTGCACACTGCCGAGCGGATGATTGAACGTCGCGGTGTGCAAACGTCCCCAGCGCCAATCGGCGGGCGCATCCCCATACTGATTTTTCATATAGTCCACCGCCTCGGCAAAACTTTTTTGCAACAATGCCTCGCGTCCGGTCGTGCCCCACCACTCGCTCTTGGGATTATCGAGGAGCGCGAGCACGGCGCGGCGATGATTATCGCCCGAGGCTAAATAGTCGGTCATCAACTGCTTGTCGTTGAACGTGGGCTCGAACAAATTTCGCACCAGGCGTTGATAGGTCACCTCGACGATTGTGCCGCCGACGTTATCGGTGGTCAATTGTCCATCCCAATGTTTGACGAATTCCAGCGCGCGTTCTTGCACCAGGTCGGTCGGTTTGATTGTGCTGACGCTTTTCTGAAATTGCGCGACCGGAATCGAATACACATCCGATTGAATCGTTGCCATGTCGGCGACCGAAAGTTCATCTTTCGCTTGAAGCAAATCTGCGATGCGTTGTGCGCGATAGGGTGCAGACCAATCGTTGGTGATGAGATAGCGATACGTTGTTGGCACGACGGCATTGTTGCCATTTGAAACGAAATGTGTGGGCGGATTGTAAACAAACGGCAATTCCTCGTACGGAATATAACTCGTCCACTCGTACTCGCCGGTGCCGGGCACCGGAACCATGCCGTTGCCCTTGGCGCGAATCGGCACATTGCCGGGCATTTGATAGCCAATGTTGCCATCCACATCGGCATACACAAAATTTTGCGATGGCGCGTCCCACAATTTCAACGCGGCGCGGAACTGCTCCCAGTTTTTTGCGCGATTGATTTGCAGGACCGAACCCATCAAGTGACTGCGCGAGCGCAGAGCCGTCCATTGCAAAGCGACCGGTTTCGTCACGCCCGTCAACACCGGCGTCATGATCGGACCGTGCCGTGTGATTTGCACCTTGAGGGTTTCGGAAACGACTTGCTTGACCTTGATTGGTTCTTCGACGACCTGGATGGTTTCCCACTTGTCGTTGAATTTATATTGATTCGGATTTTGCGGATTGATCTCTTCGACGAACAAATCTTGGACATCGGGACCGACATTCGTCACCGCCCAGGCGATGCGGTCGTTGTGTCCGACGACGACGCCGGGCACGGCGGGTAACGTCACACCGACAACGTTGTACGGGCAGGCATCGTTGTATGGCACGCAGTGCAAACCGATTTGGTACCACACCGACGGCATTTGAATACCCAGGTGTTGGTCACTTGCCAGAATCGGTTTGCCGGTGGTGGACTTGGTGCCGTCAATCACCCAGTTGTTCGAGCCAATGTCGGGACCGCGCACGCCAATTTTTTCTTCGAGCTGGGCGAGTTCGCTCAGGTTCGCGCGTCCCAGCGTCACGAGCGGCGAGTCCGCGTCGCGGTGTGGTGAGTCATTCATCACAAATTGTTTGGCTTCCGGCGGCACGATGAATGGACCGGTGGCCGGGTAGGGCAAGATCAGCTCGCGCGCCTTGTCCGCGCCGAATTTTTCGGTGAGCGCTTGGCGTAATAATTCGGTGTCATAGTTGCCGCCGAGATTGTACGCCATTGTCTTTGCCCACACGAGCGTGTCGAGCGGAACCCAGGGTGTGGGCGTCACGCCGAGAATCGTATACTCGATAGGCAGGTTGTCACGATGCGTTTCGATGAACGCATTCACGCCGCGCGCGTATGCTTCGAGAGCACGCCGTTCGTCCGCGCTAATTTCGGCAAGGTCAAGTTGCGCCGCGCGCGCGAGTCCCATCGTGCGCAAGAACCGGTCTTCCTTGATCGTCGCCGCGCCAAACATTTCTGAGAGCGTGCCGCGTCCGACGTGACGATTATAGTCCATCTGCCAGAGCCGATCCTGGGCTTGGACATATCCTTGCGCGAAAAACAAGTCGTCCTGGTTTGCCGCGTAAATGTGCGGAATGCCCATCGTGTCGCGCACGACCTCGACCTTGGCTTGCAGTCCTTTGATGGACAGCGTGCCATCAATCTGCGGAAAACTTTTGGTAAACATCCAATAGCCGGTTCCGCCACCGACGACGAGAATCAAAACAAGAATAATGGCAATGATTTGCAACGCGCGTTTCAACAAATGCACTTTTGCCTCCAGGATTTGAGTTGCGCTGTGTATAGCATAACGCGAGATTCGCGTCAAGCGACTTGACACGCTCGTGTGAATGCGTTACAGTGCCGGTCGAATTTTTTCAAGGATGGATGAATGAAAATCGAATGGTTCACCGATGCGTCGGTGTTTGAAAAGCTGGGAACGGAATGGAATGATTTGCTCGCGCGCAGTATGGACGATGTGGTGTTTCTCACGCGCGAGTGGCAAATGACGTGGTGGCGCAATCTTGGCACGGGCGAGTTGCGCGTGATTACTTTGCGCGAAGACGATGGCACGCTCATCGGCATCGCGCCGCTGTTTGTCGAAAAGGGCGCGGATGGACGCCATCATCTCTCGCTTGTCGGGTGCGTGGATGTGTCCGATTATCTCGATGTGATCGTCGCGCGCGGACACGAGGTGCGTGTGTTCAACGCGTTGCTTGATACGCTCGCGCGTCCGGATTTTCCGGCGTGGGACGAGTTGCATCTCTGCACGTTGCCGGCAACTTCGCCGACGTGCGCGATGTTGCGTGAGCAGGCACAGGCGCGCAACCTGAATGTCGAATCGTGTCGTCACGATGTTGCGCCAATCATCGAATTACCGGCGACCTGGGACGATTATCTTGCCACGCTCGAAAAGAAACAACGCCACGAAGTGCGCCGCAAACTGCGTCGCGTCGAAGAGTCGCCGACAAAATGGTACGCGCTCGATGCGAGTCAAGCAGTGGATGTGCCGATTCTCGATTTCATTGAGTTACACAAGACGAGTCGCCCAGACAAGCATCTATTT
>CAZPIR010000077.1:0-7437 GCA_964586085.1 uncultured Anaerolineaceae bacterium
AACGCCATTTACGATGCGGTGGGCGTGCGCTTGCCCAGTCCACCGCTAAGTGCCGAGCGAGTGTTCCTCGAAATGCAAAAGAAAGTTGGATAGTTGAATAGTGCGATAGTTGGTTAGTCAGACCTGGCAGGTTGGCAACTTGCGCCTGCCAGGTCTTTAAGAAAGCCCAGTTCGTAAAATATTTATTTTTCAAATCATCCGCGCGAAAAACGTTTGTGTTCGTATGAAGGATCGCCAAACAAGGTTGTGGGGTTGAGTTTGTTCGAGCAAGGAGGCTCATATGCAAAACCCAGTATCTGGATGCCCACATTGTCACGCACAAATTTCCCCGCACGCGCGTTTTTGCAAGTCCTGCGGTAAATCGGTTGTCGTAGAACAACCTAGTGCGCCGCCCCTGGACAGCTCCGCGCTTGAAAACAAATGTGCTTATTGCGGCACCGCCTTGTCGGCAAATGCCCGGTTTTGCAAAGCGTGCGGCAAAGCGGTCTCTCCCACAATTTCAAAACCGAACCCAGTTCAGGTCGCCGCGCCGACTCCGCCGCGCACGATCAAGCAACCCGCAACTCCCCGTCGTTCTGGATCGAAAGGAGGAATGCTCATCGTCAGCGGATGTGTGGCAATCATCATGCTCTGTTTGCTTGGCGTTGTGGGTATTTACTTTGCCTTCCGATCCGGCGCTATTACCCAAAAGCAACTCCTCAATCTTGCCGGAGTGGGACCAGGCACAGTTACGTTGATGAATTTTCGCGATGACCCCATCCAAGCCACCTTGACGACATTGCAGGAAGATAAAAATGGTCGCTTGCCAAGCCAGAACCTGAGCTTGAAGGCGTACGAAATCAACAGCCGCGATATTGACCAGGGAAAATATCGCATCGAGTTTCGTCAGCAAGGCGCTAGCGCGTTGCTTGCCGCCGCGTGTGCTTTGACGATTCGCGCCGGCGACAATTATCGGTTGATTGCCCTGCCCAACGGCGTGATGATAAACCGGACCAATGCCCCTTCGAAAAAAACGGCGGACCTGATCCCAGAGACATCGGCATTCTGCCGGTAAAGGAGAATTTATGCGAAAAGAAATAATCCTGGCTACTTTGCTTTTCTCGTTCACCATCACGGCGTGTGATAACACGGCGCGAGTAGTGATCACGAACGGCGCGCGGGTTTCCGTGCTTGTCAAATCAACCGTCGAAGGAAAAACGAGTTACATCACCGTGGAACCTGGCAAGACCGAGAGTGTCCCCGGTCCGGCGGAAGATGAGCGGGTTGAGATCGCAGTTGTTCCCGGCGATGACTATATCGCGCAGGTCAAGTCGGCGCGCAACCTCCTGATGGACAAGTTGAACAAAGCGCGCCAACAAGCGAGCGAAACCGCGATTGAAGATATTCAGGATGAATTGCACGACTTGGATAGCAACTTGAAAATTATGAGCATCCCGGCAAATAACCGGCGCACTTGCACGGTTTACTTTCCTAGCACGGAAGGATGCAACCCGAGCGGGGCGGCTCATGTGTACATCGAAGCGGAAGCGACGGAGCCGCTCTATGGATTCTATCTGCATTGTACTAACGCACCCAAATCGGATTGACCTGCCTTGCGTGTCACCGCGCAATTCGTATTTTCGGAGCAGGCAACATGTGGACTGAACCGCTCTTTTCACTTTGGGGCTGGTCGGTAAACCTGTATCTTGTTTTTATTGCGCTCGGCGCATTCGCCGCGTTCGAGTTGACGATCTTTCTGGGATGGGAGCGCGATATTTCGTTACGCCTGATCTTGGCAATGTGGTTGATCGCCGTCGTTGGGATTGTAGTTGGCGGTGTGCTTGTCCCCATCGCGCTCCAAACATTCTTACCGGGACAGGGACATTGGTCGTTGCCCATGTTGCTTTGCATCTTGATAGGCGAGACCATCCTGGTTGGCGTAACTCAAATGCCCCATCTGCTAGATGTGGTTGCGCCGGCAATCGCTTTTGGGCACGCGATTGGTAGACTCGCCTGTTTTGCGGCGGGCTGTTGTTATGGTCTCCCCGCGCCTGGTCTGCCTTGGGCGGTTACGTTTGGCGGTTCAAGCGCGGCTCGCTACCCAGGTCTCACTTTGCACCCGGTCCAGTTGTACGAATCGTTGGGCTGTCTGTTGATCACGTTCCTGCTTTTGAAATGGCGACACCACCCGGCTTGGCGCGGTGCGTTGGTCTGGGTTTATCTCTTGGCGTATGGTCTCGTGCGCTTTGCTATCGAATTTTTTCGCGGAGACCCACGACCGATGGTGGGCATCCTTTCGCTCAATCAAATCATCTGCTTGGGATTTATCGCGTTCGGAACCGTCATGTTGGTCAGACAAATGAGCAAACCGGCAAACCAGCCCATCATTCAATATTCGTAATGCCGATTTACCCATAAGCCAAGCCGACTGGTCTTTATTCTTCCACGCGTAAGGAGTAAAATCTGTGAGCACATCACATTTTTGTGAACACTGCGGCGCGATGCTCGCTTCGGACGCGCGCTTTTGCGAGGCGTGCGGTACACCCGTTGAATCACTCGCCCAACCGGCGCCCGCCTCGCCCGGCGCGGCGACACCGCGATCAACGAATCGTCGCTTATTCGTTGGCGTGGCAATCGCCGGTGTGATCATCACCCTGGGATGCCTCGCCATCGCCGCATTCGGCTTTCTGTTTTTGCAGAACAAACCTCCAGCACTCAGTCAATTGCTTGCGAGCACACCGCAAATCGCTATGGCAACTCCTTCTGTCACGCGAACAACTATCCCAGCTACGATCACATTGTCGCCAACGGCAAAACCAGTTTTGCCAACTAGCACGCCTTCACCAACTGCGGTGCCAATCCCGCCCACCTCTATTCCAACATTGGCACCAACCGGTACCGCAACACCAGTTCGATGCCAACCCATTACAACGCGCTCAACCAACAATGGCACGATTGGTCCAATCGTCTTTGCGCCCGGCGCAACCAGGGATCGCCAACCGATTGACCCGACAACCACCTTTCCCGAAGGGGTGACAGAGGTGTACGGTATTTTCGCCTATAGCGGAATGCGCAATGGGAGCGCGGTGCGCGAGGAATGGTGCTTGGACGGCTACCTGCGCTACGAAGACAAGTTCACCTGGAATTGGGGAGAGCATGGGAACACAGGTTCAAGTCTCTACCTTGACAATGGATTGCGTCCTGGTAATTATGAACTCCGCTGGTACATCGCGAATCAGTTGGCACAATTGGGTACGTTTACCATTGAGAAACGGCAAGCGGGTGCTCCGTTCTTTGGCCCCATCCGTTTCGCGGAAGGTAGACAAAATAATCAACCCGTCAATGTGCACACGCGAAACCAGCGCTTTAAAGCCGGCACGCGCGAAGTCTTTGCGTTTTTCGAGTCGGGCAATTTGACGAATGGTCTTGTCATCCAGGGCGAGTGGTACCGCGATGGCGCGCTCTATACCGTGCCATTCGCCACCTCCTGGACGGGAAGCGCCTCGGACATTTTGTGGTCGGTGCTTTCCGATCGCGATAAACAACCGCTCGCGCCGGCGACGTATGAATTGAAAATGTACATCAACGATCAGTTGGCGCAGATCGCCACTTTTATTGTCGAACCCTAGCCTCGCCGTTGCTTGCGCCAAACACTCGATGTAACCGGTGCGTGCGAATGAACACGACTGATTACTTTGCCCCGCCAAGTTTCATCGGCGCGACCGCGTACGCATTATTATCACGCCCGGATGTTTCTGTGCGCGTGATTGCAGTCGTGTCGAATGCGGTGTACCTCGTACTCCCTCCCCTGTCCTCGACGGAGGAGGGCTGGGGTGGGGGTGAAATTGTCTGGCTCGCGCAATCGCATTTGCCGATGCACCCGCGCGCAATCCTGGGTGCGTTCGATTTTGCCGGCTTCCGCGTAGGAGCGCAGTATACTGCGCCCTTACACATTACAAACGTACCGGTATGGTCGCCTCCAAAATTTTCGCGTCAACGAATTGCGCCGCGCGAAATTGTGATGGAGCGTGCGCGCGAAATTCAAGACCTGAAGGGTTTTCGCGCAAGTGAATCCTTCGAGTCTCTACGCGATCTCATTGGCTTGAGCGAGGGGCTTACCCCGGCAGGCGATGATTTTGTCGGCGGATATTTGTTTGCACGGTACTGGTTGCATCAAGCGTACGCGACGACCTGGGATCAAAACGCGGTGAACGTGTTGATTGAGTACGCGCGCACTCGGACGAATGAAATCAGTTTTGCGATTCTGCGCGATCACGCGCACGGGCACAGCGTTGCGCCGATGCACGATCTGTTGATCGCGGTTTTCGAAAACAAAACGTCGAACGAGATTCAACATCACGTTCGACGTTTAATTGTAATCGGCAACACGTCCGGCAAAGAAATGCTCGCCGGCCTGTTATCTGGAATTCTGACTACTGATTACTGACCTCTGCTTTTTGCTCCACCGATTTGAACATCACATAACACATGAGCATGAACGCCGCAAACATGATCGTAAAGCCGTACGTCTGTGAGTGGCGAAGTGGGTGCGCGAGGCGCGTCGCAATGTCCACGAACAACATTTGTGGCGCGACAAACACATCCCAGGAATTCCAATCGAGAAAGCGTCCCAGGTAAATGCCGAATCCGCTCGCGCCAATCGCGCCGAGCGCAAACAGCCAGCCAACGATGCGCCCCAGTTTTTTTTCGACGAGCGTTTGCATGGTGCTGAGCGATGCGACGCCGAGGAACAAGCCGCTCCACGCGAACGAGGCGAGCATGCCAATGTCGTACCACATCGGCACCGGCTTGCGTTCGTCCAGGTGCCACCAATCGGTGACCATATACGGCGCGTTCGGCAAAAACAAAATCCACAGGATGCTGGGAATCACCACCAACCACCATTGGCGCGGATAACGTTGATGCAACACAGCAACGGCGACGGCGCAGAAATAAGGAATCCACGCGAGAAAGAGATTCCACACGAGAAAGCGATACGTCCACAAGTTGCGGCTAAGATAAAATCGCCCGGCGAGAAACACGACGGCGAGCAAGCTCGAAAGCACGAGTGGATAGACGAGGTGGTTGATGCAAAAACGGTGTGTGCGATGCATCCTGTTAAACACATTCGACATGCCAAACCTCCTGGATAAAAATCGTTCGAGTGGGAGTCGAGTTTGCAACCAACGCGAGTATAACGTAGCCGCGCAGACAAGTCAAACACTGGGAATACAAATGGCGCAGAAATTACTCTCTGCGCCATTGCAGTTGTTTGAAAACAATTACGAAAACCAGATGCCGCCGTTGATGTCAATCACAACGCCGGTTAAAAAGCCGGCACTCTCGGAAGCGAGGTAGGCAACCGCGCCCGCGACATCGTCCGGCATCCCAGGTCGTTTCACCGGCAAGCGTTGGATGGTCGCTTGAATCGCATCGGGTGCGGTGAACGTTTCCTGGAATGGCGTGCCGAGAATCAATCCCGGCGCGACCGCGTTCACGGTAATCCCTTTCGGGGCGAGTTCTTTTGCCAAGCCGCGCGTGAACGTGGCGACACCGGCTTTTGCCGCCGCGTACGCGGTCGCGCCGTTGCCGCCACCATCGCGCCCCGCGAGTGAGGACATGTTGATGATGCGTCCCCAGCCGCGATGCATCAGCGGAATCACGGCGCGCGAACAGTAAAACGTCGAACTCAGGTTCACGTCAATCACGCGCCGCCAATGTTCGTCGGTCATTTCGACAATCGGCACGCGCCCGACCAAATATCCGGCATTGTTGACCAGAATATCAATGTGTCCGCCCAATGCTTGCGCGACCTCGCCAAACACGCGATTCACTTCACTGCTCTTGGTTGCATCGAGTTGCACGCACGGCGCGGTTTGTCCGAGGGTTTGCCAGGTTGCTTTGGCTTCATCGGCGTGACTATAGTACGTGATCGCGACATTCGCGCCGCTCTCTTTTAATGCGAGGGCAATCGCGCGCCCGATGCCAAGGTTGCCGCCGGTGACGAGCGCCGATTTGCCGGCGAGATTGTTTTCCATTTGCGAAATCCTTTCAAGTTAGAATTGTCATTGCGAATGCGTGGATTGTAATGGAGCCACGCGAGCGCGTCAAATTTTTGTGTGACGAGTGATTGAATAGCATTTTTGTTCGGAATTGAGTATAATGGGCGCGCATAAAATTTGGGGAGACGTATTTTTAATGGCAGCAAACTTTGGCATCATCAAGCCAATCGAAATTGATCAGGAAATGAAGAACGCGTACTTGGATTACGCGATGAGTGTCATTACCTCACGCGCGTTGCCGGATGTGCGCGATGGATTAAAGCCGGTGCAACGCCGCATCCTCTACGCGATGGGCGAGATGGGTCTGCGTCACAATACCGCGTACAAAAAATGCGCGCGCATCGTCGGCGATGTGCTGGGACGTTATCACCCGCACGGCGATCAATCGGTGTACGATGCGCTCGTGCGCCTCGCCCAAGATTTTACCATGCGTTATCCGCTCGTGGACGGGCAGGGCAACTTTGGCAGTATTGACGATGACCCGGCGGCGGCGATGCGTTATACCGAAGCGCGTCTCACCGAGCTTGCCGAAGAAATGTTGCTCGACATTGACAAAAACACGGTGAACTTTGGCGAGAACTTTGATGGCACGATGAAAGAACCGAGCGTGCTTCCCGCCAAAGTGCCGAATCTCTTGCTCAATGGCACGGCGGGCATCGCGGTTGGCATGGCGACGAATGTGCCGCCGCACAATTTGAACGAACTCGTGGATGCGATCAATTATCTGATTGCGAATTGGGAAAAGGCGGACGACATCGAAGTGGATGATTTGATGAAATTCATCCCTGGTCCGGATTTTCCAACCGCCGGCATTATTTTGGGCACCGAAGGCATCAAGCAAGCGTACGCGACCGGCAACGGGCGCATCGTCGTGCGCGGCAAGATTCACACCGAAGAAGCCGGCGGCGGCAAGTCACGCATCGTCATCACCGAATTGCCATACCAGGTCAACAAGGCGTCGCTCATCGAACGCGTCGCCGATTTGGTGCGCGACCGCAAAATCGAAGACATTGCCGATTTGCGCGACGAGTCCGACCGGCAGGGTATGGGCATCATCATCGAGTTGAAACGCGGCGTGGATGCAAAACCGGTCATCAACCAACTGCTCAAGTTCACACAATTGCAAACCGGGTTTAGCATCAACATGCTCGCGCTCGTCGAAGGCGAACCCAAGGTCTTGTCGCTCAAACGCATGTTGCAGTTGTTCGTGCATCATCGCCAAGAAGTCGTCACGCGCCGCACCAAGTACGATCTCGAAAAAGCCAAAGCCCGCGAGCATATCCTCGAAGGGTTGAAAATCGCGCTCGACTATCTCGATGAAGTGATTAAAACGATTCGCTCATCGCCGGATGCCGAGACTGCCAAAGAACGTTTAATCAAACGATTCAAACTCAGC
>CAZPIR010000077.1:7447-10829 GCA_964586085.1 uncultured Anaerolineaceae bacterium
TCGCCGCGTTGGAACGCAAAAAAATCGAAGACGAACTTGCCGAAGTGAAAAAGCAAATCAAGTTCCTCGAAGATTTGCTCAAGCATCCGAAAAAAATCCTGGGTGCCATTTCGGAAGAACTGACCGATTTGAAAAGACGGTTTGGTGATGTGCGTCGCACGCACATTTCCGAGGGAAGCACCGAAGAGCAACAGACCGAGTTCAAGGAAGACGATTTGGTGCAAGAGCAAGCGGTGCTCATTTCGGTCACGCAGAGAGGTTACATAAGCCGAATGCCGCTGACCTCGGTGCGTCGCACGGCGACCGGCTCGAAGGGTGTGCAGACGCGCGAAGAGGACGCGGTGCAATACTTGATTCCGGCGATCTCGCGCGACACGCTGTTGCTGTTCACGAATCGCGGCAAGGTCTATCCGCTTCGCGCGCATCAAGCGCCGGACGTTGAACGTTCGCCGAAAGGTTTGCCGCTCAACAATTTCCTCTCGTTCGAGCAAAACGAACGCGTGACCTCGGCAGTTGCCGTATCCGATTTTTCGCAAGCCGAATTTCTCACGATGGCAACCGCGCAGGGTCGCATCAAGCGCACGCCACTCGCCGAATTTGATGGCGTGCGTGCAAGCGGCGTCGCCGCGTTGAATCTGTCCGAGGGCGACGAGCTGGGTTGGGCGCGACTCACGCACGGCGACGGCGAATTGTTCTTTGTGACCGAGCAAGGTCAAGCGTTGCGTTGCAAGGAAGAAGATGTGCCGGTGCAAGGTCGTACCGCCGGCGGTGTGTGGGGCATCAAATTGAACGAGGGCGACAAGGTCGCTTCGATGGACCAGGTTCAGCCGGACGGATTCGTTTTGCTCATCACGACCAAAGGGTACGGCAAGCGCACCGCCATCAAAGAGTACTCGACCCAGGGTCGTTACACCAAGGGCGTCTCGACACTCGGACGCGATGTGTCGCGCGCGGGCATGGTCGCGGCGGCGCGTGTCGTCAACGAAGAAGACGACGTGACGATTATCGCGACGAGCGGGCACGTTCTGCGTTCGCGCGTGGCGAATTTGCCGAAAGCCAAACGCACATCGAAAGAACTGGAACTCATCAAGTTAAAAGACGGCGACGCCGTGGCGAGCATTGCGCGCTTGGAAGCGCCAAAGCCCGCAGGTAAAAAATCAAAAGTCGAGAGCGCGAAAGAAGAGAGCAAGCCGGCGGCGCAACAACTCAAGTTGGTTGAGGACGAGGACGCAAGTAAAAAGGTAAAAGCGAAAAGTAAAAAATAAAATGTGAGGGCGTGGGAGGAATCCAATGTCTCTCTCGTTCAAAAAAATTCTGTGCGTCGCTCTGCTTGTGCTGTCCGCGTGTTCGTCGCCAACTCTCGTCGCGCCCACGCCGACGACCAAGCCGGCAATCGTCGTCTCGCCCACCGCGGGCAAACCGACGAACACGGCGACGCCGGACGCCAAGGGCGCGCGTGTGCGGCTCGACCCGGTTATTTACACCTACTGGATTTCGGGACCGGAAATTTTGGAACTCGCGTCCGAAGTGCGCGCGATGGATTTGGCGAGCGGAACACCCACGACTTTGTTCAAAGCGCCTGCCGCGTCCACCTCGATGGATATTCGCAACATTACCTCGGCGGCGTTTGCGCCGGATGGCGCGCGCGTTTTACTTTCGTTCGCGAATTACGGCAACACCGGTGGTTAACTGCGTCTCGTCAGTGCCGATGGCAAAACAAGCGAGCCGTTTTGGGGTGAAGGCAAAGCGCAATTCGATTACGCGGTTTGGTCACCCGATGGCAAGCAGGTTGTTGCGCGCGCGACGCAAGCACCGTACTGTTTGACGCTCGCGAGTGTGGATGGCGCGACGACGCGTGCGCTCACGTGCCAAGCATCCGACTATCCGCGTTTCTGGTCGAGTGATGGTAAGTGGATTGCGGTGATGAATTACAGCGCGCCGCCGCACTCGGACGTGAATTGGTACGCAGTGTCACTCCAGGACGCGCAACGCGTCCCGCTCGCCTCGCTCACGAATGTGCAATGGCTTGACCAACGTTATTTTCCGTGGCGCACGATTACGCGCCCAATTTATTCTGCGCCCACTGAACCACGCAGTGCTAGACAATACTCGTTTTGGCGATGTGAATAATCCAGTTTTTCATTCGGAGGTGCTTGTGTCAAATGTCCACGTTTCCAATCATCCGCTGATGCTTCACAAACTCGCGATGTTGCGCGATGTCAACACCGAGCCGAAAAAATTTCGTGAACTGATCCGTGAACTTTCGATTCTCCTCGCGTACGAAGTGACCCAGGATTTGGCATTGCAAGAAAAAACGGTAACGACGCCGCTGATGCAGACCCAGGGTTTTGAGTTGAAAGAGATGATCGGTCTCGTGCCGATTTTGCGCGCGGGCTTGGGCATGGTCGAAGGATTCTGGGAAATGATGCCTGCCGCCGAAGTGTGGCACCTGGGATTATACCGCGACCACACCACATTCGAGCCGGTCAAGTATTACAACAAACTCCCCGTCGCGCCGACCGTGGACGTGTGCGTGATTCTCGACCCGATGCTCGCGACGGGTGGCACGGCGATTGAAGCGGCGAAGATGCTCAAACAGTGGGGTGCCAAGCGCATCAAGTACGTTGGACTCATCGGCGCGCCGGAGGGCATCAAGAGTTTGAGTGACGCGCATCCCGATGTGCCGATTTATCTCGCGGCAGTGGACGACCACCTCAACGAACACGCCTACATCGTTCCCGGCTTGGGCGATGCCGGCGACCGACAATTTGGAACAGGATAGAGCAGTGGATAGTGGGTAGTGGTCAGTGTTTATAAAAATGACTGCCACTCACTAATCACTTTTCACTAATCACTATGGATAGACCAACCTGGGATCAATATTTCATGGACATTACGCTCGACGTGTCGCGGCGGGCAACGTGCCTGCGCGCGCAAGTCGGCGCGATCATTGTCAAGGACAAGCGCATTCTGACGACCGGCTACAACGGCGCGCCGAAAGGTTTGCCACACTGTCTCGACGAGGGATGCGAAATCGTGGACGGGCATTGCGTCCGCACACTCCACGCCGAGCAAAACGCAATCATCCAAGCGGCATTGCACGGCATCTCGCTTGAGGGTGGCACGATTTACACGACGCATCAGCCGTGTCACGTCTGCGCGAAATTGATCATCAACGCCGGACTCGTCCACGTGATTTACGCCGGCAATTATCCGGACGAACTTGCGATGAAATACCTCATCACCGCCGGCGTCAAGGTGGATCATTTCGATTTGGGCGAACGCACGCCCGCGCCGCCGCCGAGTGTCAAGAAATAATTTACACACTGTTTACACGCGGCTCATTTGCCGCTAAACCGTTTCGCCCAAAATGAACGCGATG
>CAZPIR010000078.1:0-10812 GCA_964586085.1 uncultured Anaerolineaceae bacterium
TGCGATGTTCCAAACCAACTCGTCGCAGTGGTCGTGGCCCCCACGCCCACACCAACCGCGACCTTTACGCCAACAGCAATCCACAAAACGTGATAGTGATTATGGGCTTTTTGATTTACCCCTTGTCACCCCTCGACCGCACTTCTTTCGACGTGACCCTCAGCAACCCCGATTCACTCTTGAAAGGATTTGCGACGGGACTCGCCGGCAAAAATGCGACACTCAAATCATCCGGCGTCATTCCCAACTCTGACAAGTTGGGCGATCGCTCTATGGGTGTGACGATTGTGTCTGCCGGCGACGCGGGCGCCTTGCAACTGGATACAATTATCGTCCGCACCGGCTCGACCGCCCAAGTGATTTACGCGGCGTATCCGAGTGGCACGACCCCGTCAGTCAGTCTCGTTGAGCTGGCGCGCACACTCGATGGACGCGTGAAAACAGTCTTGGGTAGTCGCTAATTTTCTGCGCGCACTCGCTTTTGGCACAAAACTCGCCGGGCATTTGCTCGACGAGTTTTGCGTTGAGGTCGTAAACACGCCTACGCCTGCGCCAAATGCCCATTTTGCAAAAATCGCCAACTATGCTAGAATCGTGCCAGTTCCAAAAGGAGAAAGGCAATTGAATCAACGACCGACTAACTCATTTCTGCGCACCCTCGACGCGCTTCTCGAAGGACGCCCCGGTGCTTGGTTCATTAACATCATCGTCATCCCCCTGATGATCTTGCTCATACTTGTGCTTCCCCCGCTCGCTCTGCCGCAACGCGTGCTGAGTGCCGGGTACACCAATGTCGCCAGCAAAGGCGGCGGCGTGGCAGTGGAAGACGGCACCCAGTTCTCGATTCCCGCCAACGCCAGCAAGACCGGCATCAACATCAAACTCGCCCTCATCAAACGCGATGCGTTCCTCAAAGGTTCGCTCGCCAAAGATTTGCCGATCACGCTCGATGTCAAGAGCGCGGCGTATCAACCTAGTCTGCAAGGCACCCTGCCCTCGCTGGCAGTCTTGTCTATGCCCTTGCCGGAAGAAATTGATCCGCTCGCCACACTTGACGTGTACGGCTACAACGGCAAAAAATGGGTCAAGCTTCCCTTCCAGCTGTTTCTTGAAGAGGACCGCCTCGAAGCATACCTGACGACGTTCGTGCCCAACACAGTCGTCGTGGCACAGACCCAGGCACAAGCACCCGCAATCAGTACCGATGTGGCGGCCAAGAGTCCCTTGCCGCGCCTAGCCGAATCGCTCATCGCCGAAATCAGCCCGGTTGGGTTGAGCATCGCGACGGATGGCGGCGTAGCTGGCAGTGTGCCGGCTTTACCCGAAGTCGGTTCGGGTAGCCCATACCAAGTTCTGCCGACAATTGGCAACCTGGAAGGCACGCAACCCCGCAACGATTTGGTCGAAGCGATGGTGAGCGATAAAACCATTCGCAAGCAACATATCCAAGGGTTGGTTGACCTGACCGTGGACAAGTTGTATCCCGGCGTCAACCTTGATTATCAAGGCGTCAGCCCCGAAGCACGCGCCGATTTCACCGCGTTCATCCGCGAGTTGGCGCAAGCCCTGCACGCCAAAGATAAAATCCTTAGCGTCACGGTCCCACTTGCCACGCAAAAAGCGCAAGACTCGTGGGACACGGGCGCGTACGATTGGGATGCCATCGGGCAAGCCGCCGACATTGTGCGAATTCCGCTTTCGAACAATCGCGCCGCGTACGCCGGCGAACCATCCGAAGTTCGCAGTTACCTGCAATGGGCAGTCGGTCGTATAGACCGCTATAAATTGCAATTGATCGTTTCGATGATGAGCCGCGACGAGTTTGGCAATTCGGTTGCGCCAATCGCATTTGCGAACGCAAGCCGGTTGATCGGACCGGTCGCCGTGCCGGCGAACAAACCGGAACCCGGCGACAAGGTGACACTCGAACTGCCGAAACTGCGCGAAAGCGGCGGCATCAAGTTCGACGACCTGAGTGGTCTCTACACATTCACCTACAAGGACGATAAAGGTCAATCGCACACGGTCGCGTTGGAAAACGCCGAAAGTCTGGGTCGCAAAATTGCGTTGGCGCAAGAATTTAATTTGCGCGGCGTTGCTCTGCGCGACCTTACGCCGGAAACCGCCGAACCGCGCGTGTGGGATGCACTGAAACAGTACCAGCAATCGCAGAGTGTCGCGTTCAGAGGCGCACCTGTGATCACCTGGAACGTGGACGGCAAGAACGTGGGCAAATCGCCCGCTGGCGATCCCAAGTTTGTGTGGACAGCGCCGAATCAACCCGGCGACGCCAAGATCGAAGCCGCGCTCTCGCTCGACGATGGCAAGACTGCCGCCGGCACGACGGGTAGTACGAACCTGAGCATCGCGCGCGCGCCAACACCTGTGCCCACGCCGCCTCCGGCGGTCGCCGCGCCACGCCCAACCGCCGCGCCAGCCGGACCTGCCGCCGTTGCCGCGCCACCTAGCGCGTTTCGCGGTAAGAATCTTTTCGGTTATGGCATCCAGGTAAATGGTAGTGACCCCGCTGGCGAAGCCGCCGACATCAAAGCGCTCGGCTTTAACTGGGTCAAGATTCAATTGCCATGGAAAGATGGCGAACCATCCAAAGGCAACTTGACCTTGAGTTCGTATGATAACTTTGTGAATACAATGAGCGGCAACGGCATCAAGGTTTTGCTGAGCATCGTCAAGGCGCCCGATTGGTCGCGCCGCCAGAATGCCACCCCGGGCGAAGGTCCGCCGGACAATATGCAAGACGCCGCCGATTTTATGGGCGCGGTTGCCGCACGTTACTGCGGCAAAGTTGGTGCAATCGAAGTGTGGAACGAAGCGAACCTCGATGTCGAGTGGCATGACAAACGTGGGCTTTCCGCCGCGCTGTATATGGACATGCTCAAGAAATCGTATGTCGCAATCAAAGCAAAATGTCCCGATATTGTTGTCGTGTCCGGCGCATCCACACCGAACGGCTTGAACAGCGCAACCGCGATTGACGATGTCAACTACTTGCATCAAATGTACCAAAACGGATTAAAGGATTACTCGGACGCCATCGGCGCACACCCCAGCGGCTTTCGCACCGCACCCGATGTCGCATGGACAGGCGCGAGTCTCGGTTCGTACGCCGATCACCGGTCGTTCCTTTTCCGCGGCACAATGGATGCGTATCGCGCCGTGATGGTGCAGTACGGTGACGGTAGCAAACAAATTTGGGCAACCGAATTTGGATGGCCTGTTGGTACTGGCGGTGGCGCACACCCGGCAGGTCAGCACAACAGTGCCGAAGTGGCTGGCGATTATTACGTCCGCGCCTATCAATGGGCTAAAGCCCAGGGCTGGGTCGGCGTCATGTTCGCGTGGCAGTTGGACTTTTCCGGCGGCGAAGTCGGCGCGTTCCGCATCAAAGGTGCGCCGGCATTCGGTAAACTTGCCGGGATGGCAAAATAGTCACATTGAATGGTGAGTAGATTCCCGGATTTCTTTCACCTACCCTGTCCCTAGTTTTCTAACATAGCCAATCAAGTGTCATTGCAATTCAAGTTTGGCACCAACCGATCTGTAACCCAGGTCGTTTCTTTCCAACTTGTTTGCAATGACACTTTTTTGAGGAGACCCGATGAGAGCCATCAAATTGACAATCGCATTTATCGCCTTGTTCTTCCTGGTTGCGTGTGAAGCCGCGCCCACCGCCATTCCGGTGCCCACGCGACCATTGCGGACGCTCGTGCCTACCGCCACCTTTACGCCCGTGCCCGCGAGTGCAACGCCAACCGTCATGATGCCAACTAACACCCCAATGGCAACGCCCACCATCGCCGCAACTGCAACCACCACGCCAACCATCGCGCCGACCGCAACTGCCACCCCGGTCATTCCGCCGGGGTTGTACGTGACCGGCTTGAAGACAGATCCGAATCCACCTTTGCGCGGCACCGATGTGGTTTTCTCGGCAACCTTCCTCAACGCGACCGGGCGAATCCAGAATTATAAATGGATCGTCTATATTTTCCGGCCCGACAATCTCACGCGCAGTCTCAACGAAACCTCGCGCACCGAAACCGGCATTCCGGTCGGAAGCAGTGAATCCAAATCGCTCGGCAGTTTCAAACTGCCGGTCGGTGGACCATGTGAAAATTTTGTTGCGCGCGTCGCATTTTTCGACCAGGAAAATAAATCGGTCTTTTTCACCAAACCCGACGGACAAATTTTCCAACAAGATTTCAGCGTCTGTGCTCTAGTTGATATTCCAAATTACCCAACGCAAACGCCGCGCCCGCCGACCTTGACACCAACACCTAGTCCCGGCGTGTATGCGATTGATATTCGCATCGAACCCACACCGCTCAGCCGCACTGCCGAGTTGAACTTTATCACCACGATTGTCAACACGACGGGTGAACCCAAATCGTACAAGTGGGTCGCCTTTATCTATCGCCCGGGCGAACCGAAATCCATTGGACAAACGACCGGCGCCAGCAACACATTTTCGCCCGCCATTCGGGATGTGCAATCCGCCGGTTATTGGCGGTTAGGTCCCGGCGGTCCGTGCGAAGATTTTGTCGCGCGCGTTGCGTGGTTCGATCAAAACAACCAACCGATCTTTTTCGTCAACTTTGACAACAAGGTTTTTGAAAAGACATTTACCGTGTGCCCGTAAATCGGATACACCGTCAAGTTGAGACCCGAACCGGCGCGTGCCTCGTGGTGCGCGCCGGTTTTGCTTTTGGCATTTCGCCTAACCTCGTGTATACTCTGGCTATGAATCACGTAGACCCAACCGTAATTTTTACGCCACACAAATCCGGTTTCGCCGCCATTGTCGGCAAGCCAAACGTCGGCAAGTCCACGCTCGTCAACAAGTACGTCGGCGCGAAAATCGCCATCGTCTCACCCAAGCCGCAGACGACACGTCGCGCATTGCGTGGCATCCTCACGCGCCCCGACGCGCAAGTAATTTTCGTAGACACACCTGGCATTCACAAACCTCTGCACCGACTGGGAAGCGCGATGGTGCAAGCCGCATCGCAAACCATCAACGATGTGGATGTCGTCGTCTTTGTCGCCGATGGCGCACACCCGCCGACCGAAGAAGATCAACACGTCGCGCGTCTGCTCAACGACAAATGCCGCGCGCCGGTTTTGCTCGCGCTGAACAAGATGGATATGCTCAAGCCCGAACACGTGCAGGAAAATACCGAAGCGTTCTGGGCGCTCGTCAAACACGCTGACTGGATGCGCATCTCGGCGCAACGCGGTGACAATATTGATAAACTGCTCGCGCAAATTCTCGCCCGCTTGCCTGAGGGTCCCGAACTTTATCCAGCCGATCAAGTAACCGACCAGAATTTGCAAATGATGGCGTCCGAATTGATTCGCGAGCAAGTGCTTCGCCACACGCGCCAGGAAATTCCACACTCGGTCGCAGTGGCGATTGAAGAGTGGCAAGACCGCAACGCGAACCTCACGCACATCGGCGCGACGATTTACGTCGAACGCGACACCCAAAAGGGCATCATCATCGGTGCGCGTGGCGCAATGCTGAAACAGATCGGGCAGGACGCGCGCCAGCAAATCGAAACCTGGGTCGGGCACAAGGTGTTTTTGGAACTGTGGGTCAAGGTCTGGGAGAAATGGCGCGAGCGCGGTGACAGTCTGCGCGAACTAGGTTATTCAAACGAATAAAAATATCGGGGCGACATCTACATCGCCCCGATATTTTTTATCCAACCAACAATCCACCCTCTGCCAGCGCATTCACTTCCGCACGCGTGACGCGTTCGCCGGCAATGAGCGGCGGCAGAATTAAATCCACCCCATTCGTCGCGCGCGATTTTACACACCCCGGCGCACCGATGATTGGCACATCGCCACAGTACGCAAGCAAAAGTAAATTTCCAGGTTCGACCGGCGCACCGAACAATTCAATCGCGCCGCCTGCCTGTTGAATTCCACGCGGCGTAATGTCGTCCTCATCCATAATCGAAGTTTCGCCGGCGAGAATAATCATCTGCGCGCCGGTATTCATTTCATCAGCAAGCGCACGTGCAATTGCGCCCGCATTTTCATCCACGTACGTTTCGCCGCTCACGCGCGCACCCAGTTCTTGTACGCGTGCACGAATCGGTGGCGAAAAAGTTTGTTCGATTTTTTCACGCGCGTTCGCGCTCCCCGTCAACACAATTGCGATTTTTTCGCGCGCAACGGGCGCAACACTCACCACCACGCCAATCTCTTCCGCCGCGCGCAACGTCGTTTCCGGCAAGGCAAGCCCAATCGTCTTGAGCGTCGCGAGCATTTTCTTGGGCGCGACATACGACCAGCGCGGAATCGTCGCGAGCGTCACACCTTGCAATTCATTTATCCGTTTCAATTCATCGAAATAAATTTTGACGAAACCCGGTCTCGTCGCGTACAGATTCACGCGCCCGCCACTCGGCTTGCTCAACTCGATGCCGTCGCCACCAACCGCGCGCGCTAATCGTATCGCCGCATCGTCCTCGCGCACATCGCCTGGTTCGAGCAAAGCCGCGTACACCGTCGGCATGCCCAACGCGCGAATTTTTGCGAGACTGTCTGCATCGAGGACGCGCCCTTTCGACAACACCTTGCTTCCATCGTTGCCGGTGATGTTGTGAACCAGGATCGCGCCGAGCGCGGAATCCAATAACATATTTTCTAATTTCATCACTGAATCCTTGATAAAAGACGGAGGACGAAAGACCGAGGACGGAGGCAATTGCTTCCGTCTTTGGTCTTTCGTCCCCCGTCGCCTTTTATCCTTTGATAACGGCAAGCGGTTCGAGCCGCGCAACTTTTTTACCGATACCCGCGCGATGCACAACCTCGACCACGCGCGAAACATCCTTGTATGCTTGCGGCGCTTCTTCGGCGAGACCCGGCATCGAGCCAGCGCGAATGACAATGCCGCGCTCGTTCAACTCTTCGCGCAATTTTTCGCCGACAACTTCGCGTTTCGCGCGCGCGCGACTCATCACGCGCCCCGCGCCGTGGCACGACGAGCCGAACGTCTGCTCCATCGAGCCGATTGTGCCAACTAACACGTACGATGCCGTGCCCATCGAACCTGGGATGAGCACCGGTTGCCCAATGTCGCGCAAGTCGCCGGGCAGAACACTCGACCCCGGACCGAACGCGCGCGTCGCGCCTTTGCGATGCACACAGACCTTGATGCTCACGCCGCCAAGCATATGCTCTTCGACCTTGCCCATGTTGTGCGCGATGTCATAGATTTGAAACAGGTCGAAATTTTTGACGATGCCGGCAAGCGTTTGCTCAAACGAACGACGAATATGATGCGCAAGCACTTGGCGATTGGCGAACGCAAAATTCGCGGCACAGGCCATCGCTTTATAGTACGCCTGCCCTTCTTCTGACTCGAATGGCGCGCACACCAGTTCGCGATCCGGTAGGGCGATTTTGTAATCGCGTGCGACGCGTTGAAAGTCGTTCACGTAATCGGTACAGACCTGGTGTCCCAGTCCGCGCGAGCCGCAATGAATCTGCGCGACGACTTGATCGGGGAACAAGCCGAGCGCGTCGGCGGTTGCGCCATCGTACACCTGCGCGACGCGATCCACTTCGATGAAATGGTTGCCCGCGCCGAGCGTGCCGAGTTGATCGCGTCCGCGTTCTTTCGCGCGCTTGGACACGAACGCGGCATCGGCTTGATGCATCCGCCCGCGTTCTTCGGTGCGATCCAGGTCGGTCTGCCGTGCGTACCCCTTTTTGCGGGTCCACTCGGAACCGGTTTCTAAAATCTCATCCAGGTCTTGCACGTTCACCGGCACACTGCCATGCGAGCCAACACCACTCGGACAATTTTTGTACAGCGCGGTTGCCAAGTCTTTAATCTGCGCTTGAATTTCTTCGACGCGCAAATGCGAAGCGAGCAGGCGTACGCCGCAATTGATGTCGTACCCAATCGCGCCCGGGGAAATTACTCCATCGGGCATGCGCGTGGCGAACACGCCACCAACCGGCGCGCCGTACCCTTGATGCACGTCCGGCATTGCAATCGCGTACTTGACGACGCCGGGCAAAGTCGCCGTGTTGACAAGTTGACTCACCGATTCGTCTTGCAGTGCATCGTCAACTAATTCTTCATCCGCGTACAGGCGCGCGGGCGCACGCATGTCATCACGATAATTTTGCGGCACTTGCCAGATATTTTCACTGATCCGTTCCAGGTCATGTTTGGTAATCATGAGAACCTCTTTTAGAATTCAGAATCCTGAATTCTACTAGACATCCACCACCACAATCGCTTGCCAGCTCTGCGGCGTGGATTCGATTTTCAGATTGTGATACGTCACCGCTTTGATAACCTTGTCCATCTCAATGCGCGGCAGACCGTACACGTTCGCGCGTAGCGTCGTTTCGGTGAGCGTGGCAATTTCGAATCGCGTGTACACCTCGGTGTACGTTTCTTGCAACCAGAGTAATTCGCTGAGCCAGGTCACAAAAAGCGATTCGATATCAATCGCACTCACCTCCACTTTACGTACGGTTTCTGCCGCGCCCGGTCTGGGTCGCGCGCCTTGCAAAGCAAAGAGCGCGTGTGCCGCATTGACAAACAAATCTGGTTTGTCGCGACCGAACGCGCGGAAACTCCAATCGGCGGTGTGGGGAATTTCTTCAAAACGTTTCATGGTTTCAATTATAACACAAACCCGAAGGGTCGCTCACGCAATCCCTTCGGGTTAATAAAATTAAACGTCCGAATTTTTCTAACGCGGAATGATGAGCGTTTGTCCAATGTAGATGTTAAAGTTTGGCATTCGATTTGCCGCCATGATCGCTTCGACCGTGACGCCGTAACGTTTGGCGATCGAAAAGAGCGTATCGCCCGCACGCACAACATACGTCGTGGACGAAGGAGACAAGGTCGCGGTTGCGGTTGCCATCGGCATCGGCGTTGGCGGCGGAGGAAAGGTTGGCATAAAAGTCGGATCCGATTTGGGCGGTGGTGGTGGGATTGTCATCGGCGGCGGCAACGGTGCAGAAGTCGGCACAACCGGCGGCTTGGTCGCTGGCGCGGCGGTGGGTCTGGGCGTCGCCGTTTCCGGCGCGGCGTTCGAAACCATCATCAATTCCATACTGAGCAACGCATTCTTTTCGCCTTCGTCCAAACGCAGTTCATTGATGACCACGCCGGGTATCGTCGCCTCGCGGATGCGCGAAACAAATTCGATGAGTTGGTTCGATGTGCCGCGCACTTGCAGACGCACGCTCGTCACGCGAAACAAGTTTGCGCCGACTGCCGTAGGCGCGGCTTGGGTTGTACGCGTCGGCGTGATGGTCGCCGTTGCCGGCGCACGAGTCGCGGTGGGGCTGAGCAAAACCGTCGGTTGCCCGGTTTGTGCCGGAACCGGTGTGGGTGGCACGACCGGGATTGCCGTGGGCGTAATCGGGCGCGTTGCCGTGGGCGTGGGCACGGAAGGTTGCACACCGGCGCGCGCACTCGTTTGCAAATCAATAATCTTGACGCGACTCTCATCGGCGTACAAATACAAACGCTTGATGTAATCGCTGATCTGCGCTTCGGTGAGCAAAGCTTTGGACGCCGTGTTGAACGCGGCACGCGCGCCGTTCAATTGAAGTTGCAAACTGTCTGGACTTGACGGCAAGATACCGCGCGACTGGGCAAGTTGGCGCGCCTCGGTGACCTGAATCGCCAGTTTGTTCCGCGTGTCGAGCGCGGGCGCGACGAATGTGCTGTAGAAAAAGAGATAGCCCAATACAATGATGACGATAAACACAATCGCCAGAATCGTCAAGAAATTTTTTTGGAAATATTCAGATGTGCCCGCCGGCAATGAAGGCAACGACGGCATACGAATCGTAGGCAGTTTCATTGCGGCTTGATCTCCAAAATCAAGGTAAAGCGAATCGTCATCACGGCGAGGTCGTCTGCACGCGCATCGCTGGGCAATGCCGGCACGAACGCGGCAAACTGGAGTGCAACCTCGTGCGGCGCGTTGGCGAGTTTGGTCATCGTCGGCGTTGGCGACCGTGTTGGCACACTTTGACCGGACGATGGCGTGGTCGTTATCGCAGAGGTGGCAGTCAAGGTTGGCGTCGCCGTTCTGGTCGGTGTCGCCGTTGGTATTGTCGTGTTCGTGGCGGTTGCCGTTGGCGTCGGAATAAATTCTTCGACGGTGATCTTGTACCACTTGTCGCCGCCGTACGCGCCGCGATTCACAATCGTCACGAGCGCGGTCGCGTCGGCCCCGGTCGTGTTTTGAAAAGTAATTTTGGAGGCGAGCGTCCCAGGTCGGTCGGGATCGTCATCGCAACCCGGGCATTCCGGCGGACCGACAAATTCGATGGAGCCGAGACGCATACTCAAGACCGTATCCACACCCGGCGAAAGCTCGGTCGTGTAAACACGATAAAAGCGACCGTTCTTGGCAAGGAAACTGATCGTGTCCACATCATTCGCCGGATAAAAATTGTGCAGTTGCGAAATGTTAAAGAAAATGGACGGGAACGAATTATCGTCCGGCTCGTACTGATCGCGCGGGTCGAGTGTACCCGTCGGCGTGACGGTGGGGGTGGGCGTATTCGTCGGTGTGGGTGTGAGTGTAGGCGTGCTCGTTAGCGTCGGCGTGACCGGCGGCGCGGCGGTTGGCAAGACGCGTGTCGCCGTAGGCAACGGCAAAGTGGTGCGCGTGGGCAAAGGCAAAGGTGTGGCAAAGAGCGTTGGAATGATGGTAGACGTGCGTGTGGGCGTTGCCGGAATCGCCGGCAAACTTTGTTGCGATTGTATCGTGACACGCGTGAACAATT
>CAZPIR010000079.1:0-4965 GCA_964586085.1 uncultured Anaerolineaceae bacterium
GCCCGATTTGTCGTACAACATTTCTTCACAGACAGCGTACCCCAACGCTTGCGTCATCCCACCTTCGATTTGTCCGGATGCGGTGGCTGGGTTGACGATCATGCCACTGTCCACTGCCATCACCAATTTCTCAACCGTGATTTGCCCGGTCTCGGTATCCACAAGCACCTGTGCGTACTGCGCCGCAAACGGCGGCGGCGATTTCGGCGAGACGTACGACGCGACTGCCATAATTTGATGCTGGTCTTTGTGATGCAGTGATTCGAGCGCAACGTCTTGCAGTGTCACCGAGCGACCATCGGGGGCGATAACCTTTTTATCTCGAAGCACAAGTTGTTCTGGACGGAGGATGGAGGGCAAAGGACGAACACCTTCGGCTTTCGTCCTTTGCCCTTCGTCTTCGAGCATTCGCGCCGCCACTTTTTTGATTTGCCCAGCCACATCCTCCGCCGCTTTCACAACTGCGCCACCGGAAATGTACGTTGTGGACGATGCGTACGCGCCTTTATCGAACGGCGTGAAATCGGTGTCGCTCGAATAAACGAGCATGTCGTCGAGCGGGCAACCCAGGATTTCGGCGGCGAGTTGCGCGAGCACCGTGTCCGACCCGGTTCCCAGGTCGGTTGCACCGACGAGCAAGTTGAATGAGCCATCGTCGTTGATCTTGATGGACGCGCCGCCCATGTCGAGGTACGGAATTGCTGTGCCTTGCATCACGCACGCGACACCTTGTCCGCGTTTCAAATGCGGCTTTCCCGGTACATTATGCCAATTTCCGTTTTCGGTCTTCGGTCTTCCGTCGTTTTGCCAACCGATTGCTTTCGCGCCGCGCTCGATACATTCCAACAACCCGCACGTCTCGATAGATTCCGGATGCGGCGGACGACCCTCATTCCACGCTTTCGACATCGGCAGTTCATCGCCGGCTTGCACGAAATTCTTTTTGCGAAATTCAATCGGGTCCCAGCCCAGCTTGTGCGCGATTTTTTCGACGTGAACTTCGAGCGGCAGAAAACCTTGCGGCACGCCGTACCCGCGAAATGCACCGGCGGGCGGCGTGTTGGTGTAGACGACGTGCGCTTCAAATTTAATATTTGGCGCGTTGTAGAGATTCATGCACTTTTGGCCGGTGTTGCCCGTGACGGTGAGCGCGTGGCAACCGTACGCGCCTGTGTCGCTCAACGCGTACATTTCGTTCGCGATGATCTTGCCGTCTTTCGTCACGCCGGTCTTCATCCGCACACGCATCGGGTGGCGCGAACGCGCGGCGATAAATTCTTCTTCGCGCGTGTACTCGAATCGCACCGGGCGCTTGGTCGCGATCGTGAGATGCGCGGCAACGTCTTCGATGAGCACTTCTTGCTTGCCCCCAAATCCGCCGCCGATGCGTGGCTTGATCACGCGGATGCGTTTCGGCGGCAGACCCAGGACGGGCGCGAGAATGCGGCGCGCGTGGAACGGAACCTGGGTCGAGGTGCGAATCACCAAACGATCATCTTCGTCCCAGTATGTGACGACGACGTGCGGCTCGATGTGCGCCTGTTGCACCTTGGGCACAACGTACTCGTCCTCGAAAACGTAATCGGCTTGCTTGAATCCTTCTTCGATGTTGCCTAGCTCGATGTTGATATGCGATGCAATGTTTTTCTCTGGCTTGGCAACGTCAAAGAAATTGACATACTCGGGTTCGTCGTGAATGCGAATCGCGCCGGGCTTCATCGCATCGCGCGAATCAATGATCGCAGGCAACTCTTCGTACTCGACCTCGATCAATTCGAGCGCACGCTCGGCGATCTCTTCCGACTCGGCGGCGACGAATGCGACGCGATCACCGACAAAGCGCACCTTGTTGTCGAGCGAGAACGAATCGAGTGGACCTGGGATTGGATCGGATTGTCCGGCGGTCGAGTAGACGATGCGTGGAATATCGAGGTGCGTGAGCACGGCGTGCACGCCGTCAAGCGCGCGTGCTTTGGTTGCGTCAATCCGTTTGATGCGCGCGTGTGCGACCGGCGAATGCAAGACCTTGGCGTACAACATTCCGCGCATTTCAACGTCATCGGTGAAGGCGGGTTTGCCTTGCACCAATTTCACTGCGTCCACTTTTTTCTCTGGCTTGCCAACGATGGAGGTTGCCGGCACGGCGGGCGCGACAACCATCGTCGGCGTTTCGACCAAGAGATTTGATGATTCGGTGATTGGGCGACTGGGCGGTTGGTTGAACGAATAATCGGTTGGTAGAGTGACAGGAATTCCTAGCCCCGCATTTTGACTTCCGAATTGCGAATTGCGAATTTTTTCTGCCGCAATCAAAACCGCTTGCACCGGCTTGACATACCCGGTGCATCGGCACAATACGCCGCTCATCGCGTCGCGGATTTGTGCCTCGCTCGGATCAAGTGTTTGTTCAAGCAAATTTTTCGCGGCGAGCACCATCGCGGGCGTGCAATAGCCGCACTGTATTGCGCCGACTTGGATGAAGGCTTGCTGAATCGGGTCGAGACCTTCGGTCTGTTTCCAACCTTGCTCGGCAACCTCGCCCACTGCTTCAATCGTCGTGATATGTTTGCCTTCGACCTGGGATGTGAGCAACATACACGAGTTCATCGGCGCGCCGTCCACGAGCACCGCGCACGCGCCGCACTCGCCGTTGTCGCAACCATGCTTGACGCCGAAATATCCGTTATGGCGAAGCGTATGTAAAAGCGTTTCGTTCGATTGAACGGCAAAGGTTTTTTCTTCGTGGTTGATGGTTAGGGTGATTTGCATGTGAGACCTCGATTCCTTTAATTTTTCAATTCAGGGCGGTAATTATTTGGATCATCGCCCACAATACGAGCGCGGCAATGAGAAAATCGAAACTGCGTTGAAGCCGGAGAAATTTGCGATTGGCAATTTGCGCGAGTGTGTATACTTCGTTGAGCAATCCTTCGCGCGCCTGTGCCAGCGATTGCCCGGAAAATGTGCGGATGAAATCTGTTGCATTGAACTCGACAATGCGCCCAAAGAAAAATAACTTGCGGTCGCGTTTCGGCAAGCGCAGAACCGGGCGTGCGATGATGAGCGCGTAAATCGCGGAGACGAAAACGGCAACGAACATCAGAATTGTCAACAGTGCGCCGAGTCGTTCGATGGGCGAGGATGCCGGGGCGAACAGGGCAAGCACGATGCCCTTGCTCATCGTCGCAATCGTCGTTGCGAACAAGGTGTCTGCCGCGAGAATCAAGCCGGCTTTGGTGTCCGCGCGATTGACCTGGGCTTCGATGTGATCGAACAACATCTCGGCAAGGTCTTGAATTTCATCCGTTGTCGAACTTGGATTCATAGATTTGTTGCTTGGCATCTTGAACCGTTTGGGTTTTCCGAAACAGGATTGCTGTAACTGCGCCGACAACAATGCCGGCGACGAGCGACCAATCCTGCCACAGAAAAATTTTGATGTACGCGACCTGGAGCATCACGAGCGCGGCGAGAATACGCGCGAGCCGCGATTCGCAGGTGAGCATCGCGTATGACAGAAACAAGGCGTGTCCTGACACGAATGGAACCGGCAACACGCCGCGCGACAGCGCGAGTGCGATGACCGGCACTTCGATTGCCCACGCGCGCCAGGTGATGCTTCGCCAGCGTGCGGCGCGATCAAACGCGTACGCGACGAAGGGTACTGTGATGGGCACAAAATAGTAAAGTAGAAAAAATTCCAGTTCGCCGTCAAACAGTAGCTTGAGGCACAGTGTGAAACTCAACGCCGCCAATAATGCAACAAGCAAGATGACGATGGGATGAAATAGGAATTGTTTAAAGGCGTTGCGCGAGTCCATGTGAATTTACCTTGACACAATTATTATACCACAAACTCCCCAGACGACATTTTGCTTTCCGCGCCCGCGTGATGTATTATGCAATCAAATGATTCCAGTGCCCACGCACATTGACTTTCGTGCGAACAGTCAACGCGCGACGCCGCAAATTGTCGCGGCGACGCAAAAGAATACACGCACTGCGCTCGACAAACGCGCGCAAGCTGTTGCGGCATTCGGCGAAGCAAATTGGCAGGCCTTGCGCCAAGCCGGTCACGATTTGAAATTGCACACGCTCACGCATCTCGACGAGTACTTGACCCAGGTCGAACAGCGCGTGACCGAAGCGGGGGGTATCGTTCACTGGGCAAGCGATGCCGAACATGCGCGCGCGATTTTGCTCGCGTTGGCAAAAGAACGCGCGGTCAAAAAGGTCGTCAAGGTCAAGAGTCTGGTCAGTGAAGAAATCGAACTGAATCACGCACTCGCCGACAATGGCATCGCCGCATTCGAAACCGACCTGGGTGAGTACATTGTACAAATGACCGGCGAGCGACCGTCACACATCACCGCGCCGGCATTGCATCTCACGCGCTATGACATTGCCAAATTGTTTCACGACAAACTTGGCGTGGATGCGCCACCCGACCCGGCGACGCTCACCGAAATCGCGCGCGCAAAATTGCGCGAGGAATTTTTGTCGGCGGACATGGCGATTTCCGGCGGAAATTTTCTGGTTGCCGAAACAGGGACACTTGTGCTCGTGACGAACGAGGGCAATGGGCGCATGTGTACGTCGCTTGCGCCAATTCATGTTGCGATTGTCGGCATCGAAAAAGTCGTACCCGATATGCAATCGTTGTCCGTGCTGTTAAAATTGCTCGCGCGTAGTGTGACCGGGCAAAAACTTTCGGCGTACACTTCTTTTATCATCGGCACGCCTCAACCCGGACCGCGCGAGTTTCATTTGATTCTGCTCGACAACGGACGGACGCGCGTGCTTAGAGACCCGCGCACACGCGAGACCTTGCTGTGTATTCGTTGCGGAGCGTGTTGCAACATTTGCCCGGTTTACAACCATGTCGGCGGTCACGCGTACGGCTGGGTGTATCCAGGTCCGATTGGTGCGATTCTCAATCCGCAACTCACTGGCACGCGCATCGCC
>CAZPIR010000079.1:4975-10741 GCA_964586085.1 uncultured Anaerolineaceae bacterium
TTGTGTGGCTCGTGCGCGGATGTCTGCCCGGTCAAAATTCCGATCCCGCAAATTCTGTTGCATCTACGCCATCGCGTTGTCGAAGGCGATGCAATCGAACCCAGGATCGCGCCGACGATGATTCGCGCGAGCACACAACTTGGCACACTCGCCTTGAAAATTCCCTGGCTGTACGAATTGGGTACGCGCGCGATGAATCTCGTTCAAGCGCCTTGGCGTCGTGGCGATTGGTTGCCTGTGCTTCCGTCGCCGCTCAATCGGTGGACAATGGCGCGACCATTCCCGGCATTTCGCGCCGATTTTCGTGACTGGTGGCGACAACATCGCAAGGGGCAAAAATGAGCGCGCCCGAACGCGATGAAATTTTCGCGCGTGTGCGTGATGCTCTGCGCGATGTGAAACCGATGCCGCTCGACGATTCGATGCGCATCGCGTCGCGCATGGCAGGCGATGCAAAAACGGAAATTGAATTGTGCTTGTCCGAAATTGCGAAACTTGGCGGCACGACGCGGGTTATTCATAGCACGGATGAATTGGCAAATGCGTTTGCCGAACTTGTGCGCGCGGAAAACATTCGCGTTGCCACAACCTGGGACACAGACGAATTGCGAGCCGCACGCGACTTGCTTGCGCGACTAGGTGTCATGCTCGTCGCTTGCAACGCGTCATCGCGTGAACTGGCGAACTGCGACCTGGGTGTCACCGGCGCGGACGCGATTTTGCCAGAGAGCGGCACACTCGTTTTGAAAAGCACGCCAACGCAATCGCCGCTCACTTCGTTACTGCCGCGCGTGCATCTCGCGCTTGTGCGCGCGAATGCGTTGCATGCCGATTTGCATTCGGTGCTCAAAGAAATCAAACACGATCAGCGTGTTGTGTTCATCACTGGACCCAGCCGCACGGCTGACATTGAAAAAGTCCTGACGATTGGCGTACACGGTCCGAAAGCATTGTACGTGTGGGTGTTGGAAATTTGACCGATGCCGGATGTCGGGCGACCGAATAAATTTTTGCTCACTCGTCATCCGTCCTCTATCAGGTAAAAATAAAAAAGGGAGTCATCATGAAACTTGCGACCTTTGAACTGGATGGGAAAATTCGTATCGGCGCGGTGAACGATGCAAACATTGTTCCGCTCGATGCTGTTGCGCCGAACATGCTCGCATTGATTGATGCGGGCGCGCTCGCGCAGGCGCAACAAGTTGCATCGCAAGCGCGCGAAACGATTCCGCTCAGCCGCGTGAAATTGCTCGCGCCGATTCCGCGTCCGCGCAAAAATATTTTTGCGCTCGGTCGCAACTATGGCGAGCACGCCAAAGAGTCCGCCGGCGCGCGAGGTGCGGCAATCAGTCCGCCCGTCGTGTTTACCAAAGCGCCGACGACGGTAAATGCGCCGTTCGGCGAAATCGTCGTTGACCCGGACGTGTCGGTGCAAATTGACTGGGAAGTTGAGCTGGGTGTTGTCATCGGCAAACGCGGGCGCAAGATTCAACAGAGCGATGCGCTCAATTACGTTTTCGGTTACACGATCATCAACGATGTGACCGCGCGCGATCTGCAAGATCGCACGTCCCAGTTTTTTGTTGGCAAGTCGGTGGATGGCTATTGCCCAATGGGTCCCTGGATTGTGACCGCCGATGAAATTTCGGATCCGCAAACACTGAGTCTGCGTTGTCGCGTCAACGAGATTGTCAAGCAGGATGGTCACACGCGCGATATGATTTACTCGGTCGCGTACACCATCGCCGAATTGTCGCGCACGCTCACGCTCGAAGCTGGCGATATTATCACGACTGGCACGCCGGCGGGTGTGGGTTTTGCGCGCAAGCCGCCGGAATTTTTGAAAGCGGGCGACGTGCTCGAAAGCGAAATCGAAAAGATTGGCGTGATTCGCAATCGTGTGATTGGGGTCTAGGCGGCAGAGTGCGCGGAAAAAAATTTCCGCGCACTTTTTTTTCGACCCTAGTACGCCGTATCTTGACATTCCTTTCGAGTTGTGACAATATAACCCCGCGAAATTTCTTTGCGTTTTTGAAAGTGGGATTCACAATGTCGGTTGTGGATGAGATAAAACAAAAAATTGACGTTGTGGATTTCATCGGGCAGTACACCGAGTTAAAAAAAGCAGGGCGCAATTTCAAGGCGCTCTGTCCTTTTCACAACGAAAAAACTCCGTCGTTCATTGTCTTTCCAGAACAAGGCACGTGGCATTGTTTCGGTTCGTGCGCGACGGGCGGCGATGTGTTTTCCTTTTTGATGAAAAAGGAAAACCTGGATTTCGGCGAAGCGTTACGCCGACTCGCGCAACGCGCCGGCGTCGAGTTGGTGCGCGAAACGCCCGGCGAAAACGATGAACGTAAACGCGTGCGCGATGTTCTCGCGGCGGCGGCGGCACATTATCATCACTTGCTCAAAAATAATCCGGCGGCGCAACACGCGCGCGAGTATCTTGCCAAGCGTTTCATTAAACCGGAAACGATTGATGCGTTTCAACTTGGTTTTGCCCTGAACGAGTGGCAAGGTCTCGAATCGTTTTTGCTCAACAAGGGTTTTAACATTGCCGACTTGGAAGCGGCAGGGTTGAGCATCAAAAACGAGCAGGGCAGACATTACGACCGCTTTCGCGGACGCCTGATGTTTCCGATTCGCAATCGCAACGGCGAAGTGACCGGTTTTGGCGCGCGCACCCTCACTGGCGAAGAACCTAAATATCTCAACTCGCCGCAGACGACCGCGTTCGATAAGAGCGGCACACTCTATGGTCTTGACCTGGCGAAAGACGCGATTCGCGCGCAGAATCTTGCCGTCATCGTCGAAGGATACATGGATGTCATTGGCGCGCATCAGGGCGGATTCAAAAACGTCGTCGCATCGCTCGGCACCGCGCTCACGCAAAAGCAACTCGAACTGCTCAAGCGCTTGACGAAACGCTACGCGCTCGCGCTCGACCCGGATGCGGCGGGTGAAGAAGCGACCAAGCGTGGTCTCCAAGTGGCGCGCGAAGCATTGGATCGCAAGACGGTCCCGGTGCCACTCGGCGCGGGCTTGGTCGGTTTTGAAGAACGACTCGAAGCGGAATTGCTCGTGATCTCTTTGCCCCAAGGGCAAGACCCGGACGAATTGATTCACGATGCGCCGGGCACGTGGCAGAACCTGGTCGAACACGCCGAACCGCTCGTAGATTTTTTCTTGCACGCACTTACGCGTGACCTGGATTTGAAACTCGCGCGCGATAAATCCGTTGCCGTCAAACGACTGGCGCCGGTCGTGCGCGAAGTGGGCGATGCGGTGCAACGCGCGCATTACACCCAACAACTTGCGCGACTCGTCGGTCTGTCCGAGCAAGTGATTGCCCAGGAAATTGGGCAGACGAAGCGTGCGGCGCACGCGGTAATGCCGGTGAGAGAAACATCCGGCGCGCCGTCTGCTTCTACGACATCGAAACTCGAAGAATATTTACTGACCCTGGCTTTACACGCGCCGGAATTTTTATCGCACATTGCGTTCCTCGACCCCGAAGACTTTGAAGACACTGCCGGACGCACGCTGTATCTCGCGCTGATTGAGTTTGCGGTCGAGCATGATTTTTTCGAGCACGACGCTTTTCGCGCGGTGCTGGATGAATCGCTCCAACTGTATTTCGATCAAGTGGTTCGGCGCGGCGATCAGTTACTCGAATTGAGCGACCCGGACCTGGCGCTTGAATTGGAACGCGCGGCGTATCGCTTGCGTACGCAACACGATGACCGGGAATTGGAACAATTGCAAGTGATGTTACGCGATGATGCTGAATTGCGCGACCAGGATTATCAACGTCAACTTTATGAACGTATTGCTTTTTTATCCAAACGCAAAGTGGAAAACCAACGCGCGTTAAATGCACGGTCGTTACTCAAACCCAATCCGTTTTATGCGGCAGGACTAGTCTAGACGCATGGTTGCAAAAAAGAAAACTTTGGCTCCCAAGCTAACTAAAAAGACCAAAAAAGAATCGCCCGCGCTTGCGCTTGCCGTGAGCGTGCCGGGTGCCAAGCCCGATGTTGCCTGGGCGCGCGCGGCCGATTTGCCCGACCAGGACGCCGCGCTCGATGCGCTCGTCAAAAAAGCCGGACCGCGCAAACGCTTGACCATCGAGCAGGTGCGCGAAGTGTTCCCGGAAATTGACGAAGACCCAGAACAAATCGCCGACCTCAAACAATTGCTCGGCGAAATGCGCATCAAGATCGTAAACAATGGTCGCGCGCCAGCGCCGGAAGAATCCGAACCGGACGAAGAAAACATTCCAGAAAAAGACACCGTTGCGGCGATTGAACTCGACGTGCCCGAAGTGGTTGGCGATCCGGTGCGAATGTATTTGCGCGAGATCGGGCGCGTGCCTCTGCTCAATTCGCAAGACGAAACACGTCTCGCGTTGGCGATGCAACAAGGCGAAGCCGCGCACAAATCGCTCGAACGCAAACAGATCAACGCAAAAACTAAAACGCGTTTGGAAGCGACGATTCAAAGTGCCGAATTGGCGCGGCAGAAATTAGCCGAAGCGAATTTACGTTTGGTTGTTAGCGTCGCCAAACGATACATGGGGCGCGGTATGTCGTTCCTGGATTTGATCCAGGAAGGCAACATTGGTTTACTGCGCGCGGTCGAACGCTTTGACCAGACCAAGGGTTTCAAATTTTCGACGTACGCGACGTGGTGGATTCGTCAAGCCATCACGCGCGCCATCGCCGATCAAGCGCGCACGATTCGTATTCCCGTCCACATGGTCGAGACGATCAATCGGCTGTTGCGTGTGTCGCGCCGCTTGACCCAGGAATTGGGGCGCGAGCCGACCTCGGACGAGATTGCGCTCGAAATGGAAATTTTGCCGCCCGAAGATCGCCGCGCGATACTCGAAGCGCAAGCCGAAAATGAATCGCTCGAACCGATGCTCGAACGGCGACTGAAACGCGCCGCGCACAAGGTGCGGCGGATCTTGAAAATCGCGCAAGAGCCAATGTCGCTCGAAACGCCGGTTGGCACGGAAGAAAATTCTTCGCTCGCCGATTTCATCGAAGATGAATCGGTGCTCGGACCCGCCGATCAAGCGTCGCGTCAATTGCTCAAAGAGCAAATGCAAGACGTGCTCGATCAATTGGGTGAACGCGAGCGCAAGGTGCTCGAACTGCGATTCGGTTTGCGTGATGGGCAGGCGCGCACACTCGAAGAAGTGGGGCAGGAATTTGGCGTCACGCGCGAACGCATCCGCCAGATCGAAGCGAAAGCATTGCGTAAATTGCGTCATCCGTTGCGCAGTCGCAAGTTAAAAGATTATCTCGCGTAATCCTGACACGAGCAGAGGAGCAACTCTGCTCGTGTTTGATTTCTGCGGTGAATGGGGTAGAATAAGCGCGATGAAAAATAAATTGAACAAGCGCGTGGTGCGTCAAATGTTGCGCGGCTACCAAGCGGTCAATCAATTCACGGATGCTGAAGAACGCGCCTTGGCAATACGTTTGACGCCGAGTCAGGCGCGCGCACGTTTCATTGAACTGTGCCAGGTCTGGGAGCAAGATGGCGCGCGTATGCAACATGTGCAAGTCGCCGAGCGGTTGCGAATTGCCGAGACGATTCGCGCGCAACGTCCCTGGGCGCGCATCGCGCGGAAGATGAAAAAAGCATGATTCCCCTGTTTGAAGCCGCATGGGAGATTCATCAATTTCTCACCAAACAAAAAATTCCTTATGCCATCATCGGTGGACTGGCGGTTCAGCACTGGGGCGTTCCTCG
>CAZPIR010000080.1:0-10666 GCA_964586085.1 uncultured Anaerolineaceae bacterium
CGAACACGACGAAACGTCGGCGCGGCTATTCTTGGTGTGAACAAAATGCAGGTGAGTGAGTGAAAATTGCTATCATCGCGAGTGATTACGCGCCAACCATCGGCGGTGTGCAGACGGCGGTGCGCAACATCGCTCACTGCGCCAAACAACGCGGCAACGCCGTCACGATCATCAGTTATCAGGTTCCTGGATCACTTGAAACAGAAACCGTTGACGACATTGTCGTGCATCGTTTGCCCTGGGGACGTCAACCCATTTCATCTTTGCCGATTCGCGCATGGCAAACACTCGTGGGCATGGCGCGCGTTCTGCGCGATTTCAAACCCGATTTGGTTTACGTGCATTTCTTGAGTATCAATGCGCTGTGGGTTTTACTCTTACATTACGCGATGCCATTTCGCTTGGTGGTCTCGGCACGCGGCAATGATATTCAAGGCATTCCACAACGCTCGCGTTTGCAACGCTGGATGCTCGCGCGATTGTACGCGCGCGCGGACGCAATTTTATTTTGCTCAGCGTATGTGCAACGCGATGCCGCGCCGTACTTGGTGCACGCTTCGCCGCGCGCATTCGTCGGCGTCGTTGGCGATGGGTACGACCCGGCAGAATTTGTTGAATCGCACCCTTACCAAAACGACACACCGTACTTGCTCGCGATGGGGCGGCTCGTGCACAAAAAAGGTTTTGATGTTTTGATGCGTGCATTCGCGCAAATCGCCGCTGAATTTCCGCACATGCAGGTGATTATCGCGGGTGATGGCGACGAGCGACCCGCGCTCGAAAAATTGATGGACGACCTTGATCTGCGCGAGCGGGTAGTGCTTTTTGGGTTTGCCGACCGACCGACGAGTCTCGCGCTGTTTTGGGGTTGTACGTTTTTTGTGTTATCATCGCGGCTGGAGCCGTTTGGAATTGTCGTCGTCGAAGCGATGGCGGCGCACAAACCAGTACTCGCCACCAAATCCGGCGGCGTGGTGGACTTGGTAAACGAGGGTGTGAGCGGGATGCTTGTTGCACCGGATAATGTAGACGAGTTGGCACAGGCGATGCGCGCGATGCTCGTGAATCCGGATGCCACGCGCGCGATGGGCGAACGCGCGTTTGTCACCAATCAAGCGCGCACCTGGGACGCCGTAACGGTCGAATTTCTAAATGTCTTTGAACGCGTGCTGGCAAATCCCTGACACGTCGAGAAATGGAATGCCATAGAAATGACTCACTCGCATACAATGCAAACCCCGCCGCTGATGCAACAGAGCCGCGCGAAATTGTGGATTCGCACCGGCATCCTGGGCGTGTTCGGCACGCTGTTCACGTTCGCCCTCGTCCAGGATGTCTTGGCAGACACATTGCACTGGACCTGGGTCGTGTTGACGATTGTGCCTTTCCTCGCGCTTGGCTATTGGATGCGCCGACTTGTGCCAATGCACATCCATCGCACTGCGCGCGTGATCACGTTTTCGTTCGACAAGATTTATTTCGGGTTGATTCTGACTTTGGTCATTGCCAAAGCCATCACCGGACGCATCCCCGAAATTGCCGTCTGGTCGGACGTGTTGATGTGCATGATCCTGGGTTTGATGATTGGGCGCTTGAGCGGGGTGTGTGTGCGTGTGCACGATCTTAAAATCGAAAACAGATTTAACTAGATACGTGTGGGCATGGTGATGCAAGGCGAAACGTTTGTGATTTTGGCGAACGCCGAATGGGATTGGAGCAATCGCGTCAATTGTCATCACATTGCCGCGCGTTTGGCAAAGCACAATACTGTTTTGTTCGTGGACACGATTGGCGGACGCACACCCGCGCCGCGCGAATTTAAAAAAGTTTTTCGCCGCTTGAAGCGCATCGCCGGCGGTGTGCGGCATCTCGACGATGGGTTGATCGTTCTGTCACCGTTCGTTCTGCCGTTTTATCGAAGCGAGTTCGTGCGCCGCATCAACATGCGCTTGCTCGCGTGGCAAATTCAGCGTGCTCTGCCCAAATCATCCGCGCGCCCAATTCTGTACTTGTTCCTGCCCGCGCTTGTCGGCTTGATTGGCTCGCTCAAAGAAAAACTCGTCGTCTATCATTGCGTGGACGAACACGCCGCGAACCCGAACGTGCCAGCGCGCGAGGTGCGCGAGCGCGAGGAAAAATTATTGCGCGAGGCGAATGTCGTGTTCACCTCGGCGGCGACCTTGTTTAAGGAAAAGCGCGCGCTGAACGCGCACACACATTACCTGCCGAATGTCGCCGACGCCGAACATTTTGCTAAAGCACGTAATGCGAGTTTGCCGGTGGCCGAGGTCGTGCGCGACTTGGCACATCCACTCGCCGGGTTTGTCGGCAACATCACGGCGTACAAAGTGGATTTCGATTTGTTGTGCGCGGTGGCCGAGCGCGCACCGGAATGGACCTTGGCGTTGATTGGTCCGGTCGGGCGCGGCGACCCGTCCACCGATCTGGCGAAATTGCAAACGCATCCGAACATTCGCTTGCTCGGTGAAATTGCGTATACTGAATTGCCGAGCGTCGTCAAGGCATTCGATGTGTGCTTGATTCCGTTCAATCAAAATGCGTCCACGCGCGGAACGTTCCCGATGAAATTTTTCGAGTATCTTGCGGCAGGCAAACCGGTCATCACAACAGATTTGCCGGCGCTCGCCGAATTTCAAAACTATTTTTACACCGTGCGCAACGCCGATGAATTTATCGCCGCCCTGCGCGCGACCCTGCACGAGGATGCGCGTCGCGCCGACGCGCGCGCGTTGCTCGCGCAAAATTATTCCTGGGACGCGCGGATGCGCGAAATCGAAACCATTCTCGCGGAGCAATTGCGATGAATGCGTGGCGCGATTTTCAACTGGGCTTTAAACGGATCGCGGATTTGCTGATTGCCACCATCTTGCTCATCGTGTTTGCGCCGCTACTCGTTTTGATCGCCATCGCGATTCGCGTGACGAGTGGTGTGCCGGTGTTGTTCGAGTGGAAGGTCGTTGGCGAAGGCGGCAAGCCGTTCACCGGTTATAAATTTCGCACGATGGTCGTCGGCGCGGATCGCATCAAGCAAGAGTTGTTGCATCTGAATGAGATGCAAGGTCCCGTTTTCAAAATCAAAAACGATCCACGCATTACGCCCGTTGGTCGGGTTCTGCGCAAATACTCGCTCGACGAATTGCCGCAATTGTGGAGTGTGGTCAAGGGCGATATGAGTTTGGTCGGCCCGCGTCCGCCGCTCGTCTATGAATTTGAAGCCTTCACGTCGGAACAAAAACGCAAACTCGCGGTGCGACCTGGGATGACCTCGTTGTGGCAGGTCTGCGGCAAGCCGCAAGATTTTGGCGAATGGTTAAAACTCGATCTCGAGTACATCGAACGTTGGTCGCTGTGGCTCGATTTCGAAATTCTCGTGCGCACGTTTTGGGTTGTCGTCACCGGCGGCAATCACTAGATCAGCGTTGGAAATGAGGCAGCTGGATGAAGATTTTGGTGACAGGTGGCGCGGGCTTTATCGGCTCGCATACGGTTGATCTCTTACTGCAAAAAGGTCACACGGTTCGCATTCTCGATAGTTTGACGCCGCCAGTGCATATTGATGGCGAATTGCCGCGCTATGTTCCGCGCGAAGTCGAATTTATGCGCGGCGATGTGCGCGACCGCTCGGCGTGGGAGTGCGCGCTCGAAGGCATGGACGCGGTGTTTCACTTTGCCGCGTACCAGGATTACCTGACCGACTTTGCCAAATTTTTTCACGTCAACACCGTGGGCACGGCATTGTTGTACGAAATCATCGTCGCCAAAAATCTGCCGATTCGCAAGGTTGTGTTTGCCAGTTCGCAAGCGACGTACGGCGAAGGCAAGTACAAGTGCGACCAGGATGGTGTGCAATACCCGCCCTTGCGTTCGCTCGAACAATTGATGGCGCGCGATTGGGAACCGAATTGCCCGATCTGCGGGCATAAGATGAAGACGATAATTACGGACGAAGCCCAGGTCACGCCGCACAATCAGTATGCCATGTCCAAGTACACCCAGGAAATGATTGCGTTGAACCTGGGCAAGCGGTACGGCATTCCTTCGGTCGGGATGCGTTTTTCGATTGTGCAAGGTCCACGCCAATCGTTTCGCAACGCGTACTCGGGCGTGCTCCGAATTTTCACCACGCGCCTGCTCAACGACCAAGCGCCCGTGTGTTACGAAGATGGTCAACAAATGCGCGATTACGTGTCGGTACACGATGTCGCGCGCGCGAACGTGTTGGTGATGGAAGACCCGCGCGCAGATTACCAGGTGTTCAACGTCGGCGGCGGACGTGCCATCACTGTTGACAAGTACGCCCGACTCATCGCGCGCGTGACCGGCAAAGATATTGCCCCGCGCATTCCCGGCGAATTTCGTTTCGGCGACACGCGCCACATTGTTTCGGACATTAGCAAATTGCGCGCGCTCGGTTGGCAACCGCGCATTCAGTTTGAAAGCATCATCACCGAGTACGTCGCGTGGGCGCGCGAACAAACCGACGCGCACGATTATTACAAGGACGCCGAGCAACACATGAAGGCGATGGGGACGTTGCGGGTCACGTCAGACACCATGCCCATCGCGCACGACATGTAAATCCAACTTTCCATCTCTGTTTTCCAATTTCAAATTTCCCATGTTAATCACACGCGCACCTGTTCGCATCAGTTTTGCCGGCGGCGGCACCGATTTGCCGGCGTACTATTCCCAACACGGCGGAGCCGTTGTCAGCACGACGATTGACAAGTACTTTTACGTCTTTCTCAACGTCAGCGCCGACGACACCATTCAAATCACGTCGTCCGATTATCGCACATTCTATCGCCACGACGGCGACACGCCGATGCTCTTTGACGGCGACCTGAGTTTGCCGCGCGCGATTCTCCATCACTTTGGCTTGGCACGCGGCATCGCCATGTTTCTTGCCTCCGAAATTCCGCCGGGCACCGGGCTGGGTTCATCCTCCACCGTCGCGGTTGCAATCATCAAAGCCGTTGCCACCGCGCGCGGCTTGATGCTCACGAAACAACAAATCGCCGACCTGGCCTGCCACATCGAAATCGAAAAAATGAGCGAGCCGATTGGCAAGCAAGACCAGTACGCCGCGGCGTTCGGCGACCTGAACCTAATCCAATTTTCCGCCGAAGGCGTGACCGTCGAGCCGATTCGCATTTCCTCGGAGACCCGGCGCACGCTCGAAAACAATTTAATGTTGTTCTTTACCGGCGCAACGCGCGCGGCCTCGTCCATCTTGCACGCGCAGAAAACATCGTCGGAGAAAAAAGACCCGCGCGTGCTCGATGCTCTGCACGCGGTCAAGGCCATGGCGTTCCAAGCCAAAGATTATTTGGAGCGCGGCGACCTCTCGCGCTTTGGCGCACTGCTCGATGCCGGTTGGCAACACAAGAAAAAATTTGCGAGCGGCGTGTCGAATGCATTGATTGACGAGTGTTACGACCTGGCACGTCAAAATGGCGCGCTCGGCGGCAAAGTGACCGGCGCGGGCGGCGGTGGTTTCTTGATGATCTACGCCGAACCCGAGTTTCAACCGGCAGTCACGCAAGCGCTCGAAGCCAAAGGGTTGAAACGCATGGATTTTCGATTCGATAGCGAAGGCGCGCGCGTGTTGGTCAACGCGGGATTGCGAATTCCGGAAAGCGCATATGCGACGTAACGAATACCTTTCCTTGTTGTTGTGGTGGCTCGTCGGCGATGCGCTCGCAATTTTTGCCGCGCTCAATGCCGCGTTTTTTGTGCGCTACAATTTGGATTTCTTTCCGTTCCTGGAACGACTCGATCCCATCACGGAACGCTACTCGGTCATTATTCCGTTTGCGCTCCCCTTGTGGCTCGCGATTTTTGCGTTCAATCGTCTGTACGATCCGCGCTATTTGCTCGCGGGCTTGCAAGAGTATGGCAAGGTCGTCGCGAGTTCGGCGACCGGCGTGTTGGCGCTCGTCGTCCTGAGTTACATCGAGCCAAACCTGAGCATCTCGCGCAGTTGGTTGATTTTTACCTGGGTCTTTGCCGTGATCTTTGTGTGTATCGCGCGTTTTGCGATTCGTCGCATCGTGCGCGTGTGGCGCGCCCAGGGACGCTTGGTCGCGCGCGCGCTCATCATCGGCGCGAACGAACATGCGGTTGCCATCGTGCAACAATTTTCGCCCGCGACCATTTCCGGCATCCAGGTCGTCGGCTTTCTCGACGATTTTCTGCCGCGCGATATGCGCGTGCTCGGCAACTTGCGCGTGCTGGGTCGTCCGAGTGCGCTGGCGCGCGTAGCGCGCGAAACGGGTGCGACGCAAGCAATCGTCGTGCAGGGCGCGATGGCGTGGGAAAGTTTTGCGGAAATTATCACGCAAAGTATTTCGACGCTCGACGGTTTGGAAATCAAACTCTCGCCGGGCTTTTACGAAATCATGGCGACCGGCGTGCGCCTGACCCAGGAAGGTTTCGTGCCGCTTCTCGCGCTCGAAAAAAATCGCATCACCGGTCTGGATGCGGCGCTCAAAAATAGTTTGGATTATTCGCTCGGTTTGTTCTTTGCGATTTTGGCAACGCCGTCCATTTTATTTGTTGCGCTCCTCGTCAAAATCGTTTCGCCCGGTCGCGTGTTCGACCCGTACCCCGTGCTCGGTTTGCGCGAAAAGCAATTCACGACCTGGAAGTTTCGCACGCGTCACATCAATTCCAATCAAGATCATCCGCTTGGCCGTTTGATCTATCGCGCCGGTCTCGACAAACTGCCCCAATTCTACAACATTCTGCGCGGCGAGATGAGCATGGTCGGTCCACGTCCCGTGCCGCGTTTGAGTGCATTGAAATACCAGGAATGGTTGCCGACATTATCGAGCGTGAAACCCGGCATCACCGGACCCTGGGTCGTCGCCGGCGATCAAGCCGATTCGCTCGATGCCGAGATTCGGCTCGACCTGTATTACATTCGCAACTGGACGATTTGGCTCGACGTGCAAATTCTATTGCAAACGATTTTGCGCTTGTTCCAGGGCGCGCGACCGAAAGTGAAGCGATGATGGAAGAAAGACGGAAGACGGGGGACGAAGGACGAAGGACGAAGGTTGTTTACGCTTCGCTACTTGTCACTCGCAACTTGCTTTGGTTTATTGTTGCGACCGTCATTGCCGTTGTCGTGATTCAACATATCGCATTACTCGGTCTCGCGCTCGCCATTTTTGGCGGCATCGTGCTGGGTGTTTGCGTTACGCGTGAGGTGCGCGCATGAGTTCGCGCCGCGCGATTTTCCTCGACCGCGATGGCGTCATCAACGTCAATCGCGCCGACCATGTAAAATCCTGGGACGAGTTTGTGTTTTTGCCCGGCACGCTCGACGCCTTGCGCGACCTCGCCACGAGCGAGTTTGTGCTCGTCGTCACGACGAACCAAGCCGGGATTGCGCGCGGGATGATGGACGAAGCAACGGTGCACGAAATTCACGCACGGATGAAAGAGACGATTGTGCAAGCCGGCGGGCGCTTGGACGCGATTTATTTTTGTCCGCATCGCCCGGAGGATGTGTGTGAATGCCGCAAGCCGCAACCAGGAATGTATCTCGATGCGGCGCGCGTGCTCGACCTGGACACGACACGCTGGTATGTCGTCGGCGACGCGCAGGCGGATGTAGACGCGGCGCGCGCGATTGGTGCGCAAGGAATTTTGGTATTGACCGGACGCGGGCGCGAACAGTACGCGAAAATGCGCGGACAGGACGATTTCATCGTCGCGGAAAATCTGGCGCGCGCGGTCGAATGGATTTGGCAGAGAGAAGCGCGGCGATGATGCGGATGTTCGCGCGCAGATTGCTTGGCGCGGAAATGTATTTGCTCGCGGCGATTTATCTATACTTTGTCGTGTCCGACCAGGTGCCGCTTGTCGCGTGGGCGATCATCGCGCTCATCTGGGTCGCGCGTTTGCTCACCGCCGGTTTTCGTCGCACGCCATTTGATTTGCCGATTGCATTGTTGCTCGTGATGTTGCCGGTCTCGCTTGCCGTTTCGACCAACTGGTCACTCAGCGCGCCCAAAGTGTACGGCGTGGGGTTGAGCGCGCTGTTTTTTTATGCAGTCGTCAACCAGGTCGAAAATTTTCGCGCCACGACGATTTGGCTCGCGCTGATTATTGCGGCGATTGCGCTCGCGGGCATGATTGGCACGGATTGGGCACAGGATAAAATTGTGTCCGCGACATTCATCTACGACAAACTGCCGCGCTTTATTCAAGGCATTCCGCGCTCGATTGCCGGCGGTTTCAATCGCAACGGCATCGGTGGCACGCTCGCGTTGACGATTCCGTTCCTGGCAAGCCAGTTATCCGTATTCCGTATTCCGTATTCAGAACAAAAAAAACCGAACACTGAATACTGGTTACTGAATACGGTCCTCCTGTCATCACTGATTCTTTCACTACTTGCGCTCGCACTCACACAATCGCGTGGCGGCATTTTGGGGACAGCGATTGGTTTGCTCGCGGTGGCAATTTGGCGCGAACGACGCTTGGCTTGGTTGCTCGTTGTCGGCGCGCTTGCGCTCGTGGCGATGTTTGCGCTCGGTTACGGCGATGCGATACTTGCGTTTGTTTTGCGAATGGATGCCGGCGCGGGCACGTTCGCGAGCCGCATGGAAGTGTGGACGCGCGGCGTGATGATGGTGCAGGATTTTCCATACACCGGAATTGGCATTGGCACATACAACAATATCGCGCACGCGCTCTATCCGTTTTTCATCGCCGCGCCGGATGAAGTCGTCGCGCACGCGCACAATAATTTTTTGCAGGTTGCGGTTGACCTGGGAATTCCCGGGTTGATGGCGTACACCACTTTGCTGACTGTTTTCGTCATCGTTGCTCTGCGTGTCTACCGCGCGCGACCGGATACACGCGCGATGATGGTCGGCGTGATGGCGGGCATGCTCGCGCATCAAGTCTTTGGCTTGACCGATGCGTTCATGCTCGGCACAAAACCCGGCGTATTGATGTGGATTTTTTGCGGACTGGTCGCAGTTGCAAACCATCCGCGCGTTGTGAATGAGTTGTGAAGCAAACACCCATTTGGAAAACGAATGGCTTTAGAATTGCGCTCGGCACGCTGGTGAGCGCGCTGTTTTTGTTTCTTGCGCTCAAAGATGTGCCGCTCGGTGAGGTCGCGCAAACGCTCGCGCGCGTCAACCTGGGTTGGGCGATGATTGCCGTCATCGCCTTGTTCACGCAATCGTGGTTGCGCGCCGTGCGCTGGATTTTGCTGTACTATCCGCAACACCGTGACCTGCGTGTCCGGCAAATGACCGAGATCATCATCATCAGCCAGATGATCAACATCGTGTCGCCCTGGCGCATCGGCGAACTCGCGCGCATCGTGCTCGCAGATGAAATCGAAAAACGAAGCAAGGCGCAATCGCTCGCGACGATTGGCATCGAAAAAATTTTTGATACGACCATGTTGCTCGCGCTCTTGCTCATCCTGCCACCGTTCATGACCCTGCCCGATTGGCTCGAAAGTCCGCGCGAAGGATTGGTCGTCGTGAGTCTCGCGTTGTTCGTCGGCGCGTTCATTCTCTTGCTCGTGCGCGAGCGGGTCGTGCGTTTGCTTGGCAAAATCAAACCGCCCTGGTTCCGTCACTCGCTCGACACACACGCGGAGGTCGCACTCAGTTCGCTCGACGTGTTCAAACGTTGGGACTTGCACCTGGGTCTGCACGCGCTTTCGGTCGTGTTGTGGTTTCTCGGCGTGCTCATCAATTACGTCACTCTGCTCGCCATGAATTTGCAGTTGCCATTCATCAGTGCATTTCTTTTGCTCGTCGTGTTACAAGTGGGCGGACTCGTGCCGTCGTCACCGGGCAAGGTCGGCGTGTTCCAGGCCTTGTGCATCGGCGGGCTTGCGTTGTTCGGCGTGGACAAGAGTCAGGGTCTGACCTACGGCATTTTGCTCTACCTCGTCACGTATGCGCCGATGACGCTTGCCGGCATTGCCTTGATGTGGTGGCAAGGTTTGAGTTTTCGCCGTGTGATTGCCGGAGGCGCGTCGTGATTTCGGTCGTCGTGCCGGCGTACAATGTGGCGTCTTCGATTGGCGCGTGCCTCGATGCGTTGAACGCGCAATCGTTGAAACGCGACGAGTACGAAATTATCGTCGTGGACGATGGTTCGACCGATGCGACGCGTGTTGTCGCCGAGTCGCACGGCGCGCGCGTGATCGCGCAAAAAAATGCCGGGGCAGGTGCGGCGCGCAACACGGGCGCGAATGCCGCGCGCGGCGAGGTGATCGTTTTCATTGACGCCGACTCGATTCCGGATTCGCGCTGGCTCCAAGCGATGGCGCGACCGTTTGCCGATGCCACGATTGATGGCGCGAGCGGCGAAAAGAAAACGCATCAAAAAAATTTGTGGGCACGGCTCGTGCAACTCGAGTACGATTTTCGGTACGACCGCATGGCGGCGCACGGCACGATTGATTTTGTGGACAGTTCGACCGCCGCGTATCGGCGGGAGGTGTTTCTCGCGAGTGGCGGATTCGACACCGTGTTGAAAGAAGCCGAGGATACCGACTTGTCATTCCGCCTCGCCGAGCGCGGATGCAAGATGGTGTTGGTGCGTGATGCGCTCGTGTATCACACCCATCCAACTTTTCTGGGCGAATTTTTGCGACGCA
>CAZPIR010000081.1:0-10636 GCA_964586085.1 uncultured Anaerolineaceae bacterium
GCGTCTTGGCAGAATTCGCCATGACCGTTTCGCGACTGTAGGTCAAACCTTCGGATGTCCAGATGACGACATTGTGTTGATAGGTATCGTAGAGCAAAGCCAGGTCATGCTCTTCCCAAATGCGATGCGTGACACGGATAATGTAATCTACAATGTCCACATATTGATCGTTGAATCCGCGCATGCTCTGATTTTTTTCTGTGCCGGGCGACATTTGTTTGCTACTGTCGCCTTTTTTCATGAAATCAACCGGTTGATCTGCCATTTTGATTGTGCTCCTGGATTATTTTACCGCGCCCATGGTGAGACCTTCAACGAAATACTTGCGCACCGCAAACGAGAGAATGAACATCGGGACCATGATGATCATGCCATTCGCCGACATCAATTCCCAATAAATCCCGCGCACGCCCGTGATATTCATCAACCCCATCGGTAGCGTGGAAGAATCCAGGCGCGTGAGAATGGTCGCGTACGTAAATTCATTCCAACAACTGATGAACGAAAAGACCAGCGAGGTGATGACACCTGGCATCACCAACGGCAAGGTGATATAGCGCAATGTTTGCGCTTCCGTGCATCCATCCACCGACGCGGCTTCTTCGACTTCGATGGGCAAGGCGTCAATGAATCCTTTAAGCATCCAAATCGAATAGGGCAGGATGATGGATAGGTAGACGATGACCAACGCTTGAAGTTTGTCCATCAGACCTAGGGCGCGGAAAAGCGTGTAGAACGGAATTGCGATGACGAGCGGCGGAATAAATTGGGTGACGAGCACGCCGACCATCATGATCTGACTGCCGCGAAAATGAAAGCGCGAAAACACGTACGCCGCCATCACGCCGAGCGGAATTGCAATCCCCACCGTAATCAATGAGACGATGATCGAGTTGAGCAACAATTTGCCTTCATTGTACGGTGCTTCGAAAATCGTGATGTAATTTTGAAAGGTCGGGGAAAAAATGACGTCGAGCGAATAGACCTTGTTTTCCGGTTTGAGCGAGGTCAGCGCCAGCCAGAAAATCGGCAACATGGTAAAGACCAGGATCGCCGCCGCCAGTAGAATTTCGATAATTTGTCCCGATAATTGTTGCCAGAACTTGTTGCGGCGCTTGTGATCGGCAATCGCCAGACGAGTGGCATGAGAAGTAGATGACATACTCATTGGGTCACGCTCCTGAGGGTCTGCCTAACGCGCGCACATAGAAATACGCAAAGACGGATAGCGCCATGAGCAAGATGAATGCGAGTGCGGCGGAATAGCCCAAGTCGAGATTACGGAATGCCGTCAAATAAACGTAATAGTTCAGAGTTTGCGTTGCGCGTCCCGGTCCGCCGCCAGTCATGGTGACCACCTGGTCGAACATCTTGAGCGAGAAAATCGTTTTGAGCAGAGTAGCGATGATGAGCACCGGCTTGAGCAAGGGCAGGGTGATTTTCCAGAACACGTCCCAGTTGCGCGCGCCATCGACCTTTGCCGCCTCAAAAATTTCTGTCGAGATCGAGCCGAGCGCGCCGATGAACATCAAGGCGTACAATGGCGCCCAGCCCCAGAGTTCGGACATTGCCAACCAGAATAACGCCCAAAATTTATCGGCGAGCCAAATCATCTCTTTCGCCGGCGGAAAGACCATCGCAATCAAGGCGTGGAACACACCATAATCCGGGCTGAGCATGAACGCGAACGAGATGCCTTTGAGCGCCGGGCTAACGGCAAACGGAAAGATCAAGAACATGCGCACAAAGAGGTTGAGCTTGGTGCGTTTCTGGAGCACGAGCGCGATTGCCAAGCCAATGACAATGGTCAGCCCGACCGAGATGACAGTGAATTCGAGTGTCACCAAAACACTATTCCAGAAATATTGATCCTGGAATGCGCTGATATAATTTTCGAACCACACAAAATCGGTGGGGGCGGGCGAGCGATTGATCCGCCAACGCTGAAAGCTGAGAATGAACGAACTGACCAAGGGATAGATCGTCGTCGCCACGATCAACAGCAAAGCGGGAGCGAGTAGAAAAAATTTTGCGTACGGGTTTCGTCTAGGGGCATGCGTCATTGTCAACCTCGCAGACCTTGGAGAAGACCTGTCAGGTCTAAAGACCTGACAGGTCTCGCAGGAAATTACTTGTAGTATCCGCCGGCTTTTTTCAGCGCATCGGTCACGTCCGCCGCCGCTTTGTCGAGCGTGGCTTTGACGGGCGCGCCGTTCGCCGCTTCGTTGATGGCCGTTTCGAGAATCGTTTGGACCGCGAGCCAATCTGCCATCATCGGCTGAGTGCGTGCGTTCTGCAGAGACGCCGCCATGATCTTTTGCAGATTGTTGTGCTTGGCATTCACCTCGGCATCGTTCAACACCGAATAATGCACGACGACCACGTTATCCAGTTTGGGATCGCTCTTGTCCAGCGCAACTTTTTTGTCCATCTCTGCGCTGGCAAGCCATTTCAGGTATTCCCAAGCGGCGTCCTGTTTCTTGGAGCTCTTGAAGATACCCATTTCCCAAATGTAACCATAAGTCGCTGGTTTGCCTTTGCCTTCCCAACTCGGTGCGGGGATGACTGCTACGCCCTTTGCCACTTCGGGCGCGGCAACGGCGGGATTGGAAAAGTTGGCATAGTACCACGACCAACCCAACCACATTGCCGAGTTGCCTTTTTGGAAATCGGTCGAGCTTTCAGATTCGCCCCAGGCTTTGGAGGCATCTGCCGCCCATTTATTCTTGTTCACCCAGTCCACGTAACGTTGCGTGGCTTGAATGCCGGCTTCGTTGTTAAACGTGGGTTTCCAGTCCTTGTCGAAAATGTCGCCACCGTTGCCCCACAACAAACTCATCCAGGTGAACAAGTTCTGTCCACCCGTACCCGCTTTGTACATCGGTGCGATGGGTTTCAATTGGGTTTTTTCGGCGATGACTTTGGCGGCGGCTTCCACATCGGCATACGTTTCCGGCGTTTTCAACCCGAGTTGATCGAAAACGTCTTTACGATAGAACAGCATGAACGCATGACCGCGCAGGGGAAGACCCAAAACTTCGCCCTTGGCATTCTTGGCGGGGTTTAAATACGCGGCAGGATAATCGTCGAGATTAATCTTGGCATCCTTGATCCGACTGTCGAGTGGGAGGATGAAATTCTGGAGAGCATATCCCCAGCTATCCACCCACGCCAAGAGATCATACGTGTCACTGCCCGCCGAACCTTCGGTCATCAAAGTTTGTTGGAATTGCGCGAATGGCGTGTTGCCCCATTCAACTTCGATGCCGGTGAGCGCGGTGAATTCGGAGGTTTTTTGCGCGAGCGAGTAGAACTGTTGCGCCGTGTTACAGCAGATCAAAAATTTCAACTTGGTGCCGTTGTACGGTTTACCGGGTTTCAAGCCGTACGGCAAAGCTTGTGCGGCTGGCGCGGTGGTCGCGGCGGCGGCAGGCGCCTTGGTCGGCGGGGCGGAGGTGGGCGCGGCAGTCGGTGCCGAGCAAGCGACGAGAGCGGTTAAAATCATCACCAACAAGGTGATGACAATCAAACGAGTCTTCATTTCCTTCATCTCCTCTTGAGTTTAACTGTTGTCAAAGCGATTCGGTCGAAACATCATCATTTCTTGCTTGACATCCCTCCTTTCCCATTCTCGCTTCATCACGAAACATTTGGATTGATCCAGGGTGCGATATCTCTTGTGACAGAGAATTTTTTGATTTTTCTGGATACGTATGCACAGGGAGATAAAAATAAACAGACCGCTTAGAACAAGGCGCGTCCTGGCACATTGACGCGCAAACGATAGAGCGTAGTAGACGCCGTGATGTACAATGAACACAGATCGTCATCGCCCCACGCAAAATTGGCAACTTGCTCCGGCATCGGGACTTGGCCCAGCAAGTTGGCGTTGCCATCAAAAATGTATAGCGCACCTGGTCCCGCGCAAAACAAATTGCCCGCGCTATCAAATTTCATTCCGTCCGGCACGCCCTTGCCTTCGCCGTTCACGTCCGCCCACACGCGCCCGTTCGTCAACGTGCCGTCCGGTAAAACATCAAACACGCGAATATGCCGGCGCGGCGAATCGTTCACGTACAATTGTTTTTCGTCGAGCGAAAAGCACAAGCCGTTCGGATTTTCAAAATCGCTGACGAGGGGAATGAGTGTGTTCGAGATGGGGTCGAGGCGAAACGTCGCCTGGAAATTCAAATCCTGGGGGCGCGGAATGCCGACGCGTTCACGGCGACCGTAAACCGGATCGGAAAAATAAATCGCGCCATCACTTTTCACGACAATGTCGTTCGGGCTGTTCAACTCTTTGCCGTTGTAATGCGAAGCGAGGATAACAACCGTGCCATCGAGTTCCGTGCGCGTGACACGGCTCGTCGCGTGCTCGCACGTGAGGAGGCGACCTTGGAGGTCGTACGTATTGCCATTTGCCTTGTGGCTGGGTTTGCGAAACACGCGCACGCCATTCGCACGATCCCAGCGATACATTGTGTCGCCCACAATATCGCTGAACGTGAGATGCTTGTCGTACGGATGCCAGATTGGTCCTTCGGTAAATTCAAAACCGGTCGCGACCGTTTCTAGCTCGACGTTCTCAGGCAAAATCGTTTTGATGCGTGAGTCACGCATGTCGATGTTCAAAACAATTGCTCCGTCACAAATTTGGATGGGCAATCCGCGCTGTGCTTCGCGGAATGAACGACGCCGGAATCAAACGCAAAACGCGCTCGGCTTGCGGATGTTCAATCGCGTCCATCAACACTTGCACTGTTGCCTCAACCATGCGTTCGAGCGGTTGGCGCACCGTCGTGATTTGGTATTTATGCCAGCTCGCCATCGCAATGTCGTCGTATCCAACAATGGACAATTCATTCGGCACACGAATACCCAACTCGTGCGTCGCCACATCGTACACCGCCATCGCCGTCAAATCGTTCGCGCAAAAAATTGCATCGGGGCGATCAGGTCGGCGCAGTAAACGATGCGCGGCGGCATAACCATCCTCGTACGTAAAGTTGCCCACATCGCGCAAACCCAGTTCGTGCCCACGTTCGCGCAAGCGTTCCGTAAATCCTCGTTCGCGGTCACGACTCGTCGAAGTATTTTCTTCGCCGGCAATAAACGCAAAACGCGCGTGCCCCGCATCGAGCAAAATATCCGCCACCATGCGCCCCGCGCCAACGTTATCGCAACACACCGCATTGACATTGCTTTCAATCGAGTAGCGATTGAACAAAACGACCGGCGTGCCGGCACGCGCGCACTCTTCCGCCAGAGTCGAAGAGAGGGTCGCCGAGGTGATGATGATGCCGTCCACCTGGTATTGCAATGCAGTTGGTAAAGCGCTCTCGACTCCTTCATCGCTCTCGCTGTTCAACAACAGGGTCCAGTAATTGCGCGCTTGCAGTTGACGGCTAAATTCTTTGAGCAGACGCGCATAAAATGGATTTGTGAAGCGAAACATCACAATGCCAATGATGTTGGTCGAGCGGCGGGTGAGACTGCGAGCGAGGACGTTCGGGCGATAACCTAATTTCTTGGCGCTGGCGAGAACTTTGGCACGCATGTCAGCCGAGACACTCGCCCCCGGCGTAAACACACGGGATACCGCCGCTTGCGAAACCCCGGCGTGGCGAGCGACCTGCACAGACGAGACGCGCTTGCTAGTCGGTTTGCGATGAACCATTTACGCCGCTTCTCTTTTCATTTTCGCCAGTTTTTGCATACCGTATGCAAGTGATTCACCTAAAATCTAGCTATCGAATTGAATACGTATTCAATTATACGTCGAAAATCAGTCGGCGTCAATGATATGTGGCTTAAACTTTTACCTCAAAGACAAATTCGCTAAACGCCGAGTGGTCGCCCACCGTCCACATGAATAATGTCGCCAGTCGAAAAGGTGAGCAAAGCGGCGGCGGCAAGCACGGCATTCGCCACGTCGTCCGATTGCGCGAGCCGATGGAGCGGGGTCAAGTCTTTCTGCATCGTGATCATTTCCGGATCCATCTTTTTGGCGTATTCGCCTTCGACCCACCCCGGCGCAATCGAAAGCACGCGAATCTGCGGCGCAAGTGCGCGCGCGAGGGAACGAGTCATCGAGTCGAGCGCGGCTTTGGAGGCGCAGTACGCGACATTGCTTCCCACCCCGGTCGTCCCGGCAATCGAGGAAATGTTGATGATCGTGCCGCCGTTATCTTTTGCCAATAACTCTTTGAACGCGCGCACGGTCGCAAACGCGCCGCGCCAATTGATGCGAAAGATGCGGTCAATCAATTCGTCGTCCAGCCCGTCGAGATCATCGTGCACGACCTGACGCGTGACGCCCGCGCAATTCACCAGCACATCAAGTTTGCCGTACTGTGTCGCGATTTGTGCCGCGAATTTTTTCAATGCCGCGCTGTCATCCACCGGCGCATCGCTCGCGAAATGTCCCTCGCCCGGCAAACTCTCCGCAACCGCGCGCGCCGCTTGTAAATTCACGTCGGTGATGATGACGCGCGCGCCGGCTTGAGCGAGTTTCCGGCAAATAATCGAACCGATTCCGCCGCCACCGCCGGTGACGAGCGCGACCTGACCTTGCATTGAAATTTCAAACGGCATTTTATTTTTCTCCCACAGGATAATTGAAAATCGGTCTCTGTTGTTTCGACGCGCGAAGCGAGAACGAATCTCGCTCAAGTCGTTGGAGACGCTTTGCGTCGCTCCGCTCGCAACAATTCGCAAGTTGAGTTTACGAAATTGCTCTACACGCGCGCCGAGTTGCGCTTGACGAGCGTTCCAGGAATCATTTTGATCACCGGCTTGGCTTCCGGTTTTTCGATACGCGCTTCAACCAGTTCAAGCGTCGCGTCAATCATCTCTTCGACCGGCTGGCGAATCGTTGTGAGCGAGTACGCTTGCCATGCGCCGGACGGAATCCCATCGAAACCGATCACGGACAATTCATCGGGCACGCGCACACCCAGTTCGCGCGCGGCATCGAGCACGCCCATCGCCATAATGTCGTTCGCCGCAAAAATCGCATCGGGCGGATCCGCGCGTGTGAGCAATCGGCGCGCCGCCGCATACCCCGACTCGTGGGTGTACTCGCCTTGCTCGCGCAACCATTCCTTGACACCGCATTCGCGCAAGCGTGCGGCAAAACCTTTTTCGCGATCCACGTTCGTCGAAGTGTTCGCCCGTCCTGCCACGTACGCAATGCGTTTGTGACCGGCATTCACCAACAAATCGGCGACCATACGTCCACCGGCAACATTGTCGCAACAGATTGCGCTGGCTTTGGATTTGGGAATGTACCGATTGAACAAAATGACCGGCGTGCCGAGTCGGGCGCATTCGTCCGCCATGGCCGAGGAGAGCGTGGCAGAGGTGATGATAATCGCGTCCACGCGATATTGCAGAACGAGCGGCAAAGTGTCGTCCACGTCGCGCCCCGTCGTCGAGTTGAACAAAAGTGTTTGCTTGCCATTCGCCTGCAAGCGATGCGTAAATTGATCGAGGACATTCGGATAAAACGGATTCGTAATATCCGCCATCACAATGCCAATGATGTTCGTGTGGCGCATGATGAGCGAGCGCGCAATCGCATCCGGGCTGTAACCCAGTTTACGCGCGGCGGCAAGCACCCTGGCGCGGGTCTCATCGCTGACCGGCACACCGGGCGTGAACACGCGCGAGACGCTAGACTGCGAAACCTTTGCCACGCGCGCAACATCGACAGAGGAAACTCGTTTGATGGGCATCGTGAATCCAATTCGACGGAGGACGCAAGACGGAAGCAGTTCCGTCTTGCGTCCTCCGTCTTTTATCATTTCTTGTATCGGCGCAAGCGGAGATCGGCTTGCTCTTTGTGACCCCAGAAATTTTCGAGCGCGCACAGACGCGAGGCGTACTCACCAACCTCGACACTGGCTTGTTCGGTAATTTGTTGGTACGTGCAGGTCTTGATGAACTTGCCAACCCACAAACCGCCCGTGTAGCGCGCGGCTTGCTTGGTGGGCAAGGTGTGATTCGTGCCGATCACCTTGTCGCCGTACGCGACGTTCGTTTCTTTGCCAAGAAAGAGCGCGCCATAATTTCTCATCTGGTCGAGGAAATAGCGCGGACTCTTGGTGAGCACTTCGACATGCTCCGCCGCCACACGATCCGCTTCGACGACGGCTTCTTCCAAATCTTTGACGACGATGATCTCGCCACGATCACGCCACGACACACTTGCGACATCGGCAGTCGGCAGAATTTTTAATTGGCGCTCCACTTCGGCGATTGTTTCCTGACCCAGTTTTTCGCTGGTCGTAATCAAGATTGCCGGCGAATCGGGACCGTGCTCGGCTTGACCCAACAAATCGGTCGCGCACATTTCTGCGTCTGCCGTTTCATCGGCGATCACCAAAATTTCGGTGGGACCGGCGAACAGGTCAATGCCGACGCGACCGTACAATTGACGTTTCGCTTCGGCGACGTACGCATTACCCGGACCAACGAGCATGTCCACCGGCTTGATCGTCTCGGTGCCAATCGCCATCGCGGACACGGCTTGAATGCCGCCGAGCACGTAAATTTCATCCGCGCCGGCGAGCGCCATCGCCGCAATCGTTGCCGCCGGAATTTTGCCGTTGATCGGCGGGGTGCACGCGACGACACGCGGCACGCCGGCAACCTTGGCTGTGACCACGCTCATGTGCGCGGAGGCAACCATTGGATAGCGCCCACCCGGCACGTAACAGCCAACGCTTTGCACCGGAATATTTTTGTGACCCAGGATGACGCCGGGTAACGTTTCGACTTCGACATCTTTCAACGCGTTGCGTTGCGCTTGCGCGAATCCACGCACCTGCGCCTGCGCGAATTTAATGTCCTCGATCACCTGCGCCGGCAACGACGCAATCAACTCTTCGATCTGGGTCGGCGAGAGACGAAAACTCTCCGGCGACCACTTGTCGAATTTCTCAGACAGTTCACGCACCGCGACATCGCCGCGCTTTTCGATATCCTGCAAAATCCCTTCGACCGTGGCGCGAACTTTTGCATCCACCTCGCGCGATTTTTCGACACTCATGCCGCGTTTAAGCCAAGTTGCCATTGTTTCACCTCAGTTTTATGAATACGTATGCAGAGACTATACCGGAAAACGCGGGGGTTGTCAAGAGGCAAATTAAAAAATAGCCCCGAAGGGTTCGCTTGCGCGGAAACCCTTCGGGGCAAATTCGGTTTTCCCTCCGATGCTATGGTGGCTATCGTTGGAGAAGGTTCCGCAACCATGCGGTGAGATCGAACGATGCCGCGTGCGCGTTGAACGACGAAAGTGTAACTGCCGTCGGCGAACCAGTTCCGCCACCCACCGCGAACGGCGAAAAACTCGTCACATTCGGCAGTTCGATGTAACTGTAACCGGTCGTCGCATCCGTGCCGGTGACCGGCGTGCCAGTCAAGCGTGTCCATGTCGTGCCGTTGCAATGAAAGATGCCGAGGTTGGCGATGCTGTTCCCGTACGCTTCGGCGGACGTAAAGTAGAGCCGCACGGTTGCCGCGACGCCGCTCGCGTTTTGCGGCGTGATGTTGAAATGGCGCAGGACGGGTGTGCCGCCGAGCGTGGATGCGCCGCACGACACCGTGCCGCCGCCGGGCGATTGATGCGTGGTGATGACGATACTCGTGTTGCCAAGCGAGGTTGCGCCGGTCGAGGTGATCGTCACCGTCGTTTTACCAACTGGGTCAAGAAACGCTATGTTACTGCCCACATTTTGCGCGGGCGCGCTTCGTTTCATCACGCCGTTGTTCGTCAAGGTGTTGTTGACCGTGAGCACATTCGCGCCAACATCCACGAGCGCGGGGCTGTCCACCGTGAGATTGTTGAACGTAAAATTGCCGGTGACGGTTTGCGTGCCGCTCCCCGCAAAAATAAACGTGCCGTTGTTGTGATTGAACGTGCCGCCCGTGCGCGCGAGATTGCCGGTCAGATAGAGCGAAGTGCCGGGCGCGTTAAAGATGCCCGTGCTCTGTGCGAGCGAGCCGTTGAGATAAAACATCGCGCCGCTCAAGGTGACCGTGATGTTCTTGCTGACGTCCACCGACTCGTTGTACATTCCTGGGTAGGCAATTACGGAGCGTGTTGGCTCTGCCGCTGAAATGCCGCTAGCAAAGGTGGTGTAGCAAGGCACATTGCCACTGCAACTACCGAGCACGTCAACGTAGACGGGGTCTGGCGCAAACACATACGCCGACCCTTGGGTGGTATTTGCGCCAATATCGTCCCCATACGCCCCGACGACGATGTTAACGCCGCTAATGGTGACCGAGTATCCAAAAAAGTCATTCGCCGCACCATCGGATGCGGTCAGTTTCGCAGTTTGGGTCAAATTGCTCCACCCGCTCACGGGCTTGACGAACACATACGCCGAACCTTGGCTGGCAAACGTGATATCGTCCCCATACGCCCCGACGACGATGATATCGCCGCTGATGGCAACCGAGATGCCGAAATAGTCATTCGCCGCACCATCGGACGCGGTCAGTTTCGCGGTCTGGGTCATCGCGCCAGACCACCCGCCCGTCGGTTTGACAAACACATATGCCGAACCTTGGTTGGTAAACGTGATATCGTCCACAAAAGCCCCGACGACGATAGTATCGCCGCTGATGG
>CAZPIR010000082.1:0-10580 GCA_964586085.1 uncultured Anaerolineaceae bacterium
TTCGTCCCAAAAAGCCCAACAAGTCCAAATCTACCACGTACGAGTGCGGTCTCGAGTTCGAAGATTTTCCCGAAGAGGCGCAGAATGTCTGGGTGCAATTCCGTGTCCAGTACTATCTTTTTGCGCTCATCTTTGTCGTCTTTGACATTGAAGTCGTGTTCCTCTATCCGTGGGCGGTTGCCTACAACGCGCTTGGCACGTTTGCATTGGTCGAGATGGTCATCTTTTTGGGTATCCTCGTCCTCGCGCTCGCTTACGCGTGGCGCAAGAATTTGCTCGAGTGGGTCTAGCGCGTTTGATTAACACGTCAAGCGACTAGACGACAGGGTAAACTATGGATTTCATCAACAATCTTTTTGTGATGCTGTACGATTGGCTCAATGGGCTGTTGGGCGATTGGCTCAAAACCCTGATGCCGAAAGATGCGGCGAGTGTGCTGACCGGCGCTGTGATGGGCTTGCTCGTCGCGACCGTCGCTTTGTTGTTCATGGTCTTGATGGTGCTCATCATGATCTGGCTCGAACGCAAGAACGCCGCGCGCTTGCAAGATCGGGTCGGTCCCAACCGCGTGGGTCCGTTTGGTTTACTGCAACCGATTGCGGACACGATCAAGATGCTCATCAAAGAAGACATCGTGCCAGCCAAAGCCGACAAACTCGTGCACACGCTTGCGCCCATGGTGGCGATGGCGCCGGCGGTGCTTGCGCTCGCGGTTGTGCCATACGGCAAAGGGATGACGCCCGCCGACCTCAACATTGGACTCTTGTTCATGCTCGCGGTTGGTTCGATTGGCGTCGTCGGTATTTTTATGGCGGGATACGGCTCGAACAACAAGTACTCTCTGCTCGGCGGAATGCGCGGCGTCGCTCAAGTTGTGAGTTACGAAATTCCCCAAGTGCTCACAGTAGTCACGATTATTCTTCTTACTGGTTCCATGTCGCTCAACAAAATCGTTGAAGCGCAAAGCGGCTGGTTTGGATTCCAGTGGTACATCTTGGCACTCCCCGTCGGTCCCATCGCGTTCGTCTTGTTCTACATTTGCGCGCTTGCCGAAGTGAACCGCTCGCCGTTCGACTTGGTTGAAGGCGAATCGGAAATCGTCGCCGGCTTTTTCACCGAGTACAGCGGCATGAAGTGGGGCTTGTTCTACCTCGCCGAGTATTTCAATTTTTACATTGTGTGTATGCTTGGCGCAACCTTGTTCCTCGGCGGTTGGCAAGGTCCCATTCTTCCGCCCTGGCTCTGGTTCGTGATCAAGACCTACTTGCTCGTTTGGCTCGGCATGTGGATTCGCATGACCTTGCCGCGTTTCCGCGTGGACCAGTTGATGAAGTTTGCGTGGAAGGTGCTTGTGCCGATTGCGCTCGTGAACCTGTTGCTCACGAGCATCTTGCTCGGTGTGTACAACGGAATCGGATTTTGAGTTGAAGGAATCACGATGACGGCTGATCAATCTCTTACGAATGCAGTTTTTTTCATCCTGGCACTTGTCGCGCTCGGTGGCGGTTTTCTCGCCGTGAGCGCGCGTAACCTCGTGCGCGCCGCGCTGGGCTTGATCCTTTCGTTCTTTGGCGTCGCGGGCATTTATTTCGTGCTCGAAGCCGAGTTTGTGGCGATTGTCCAGGTGCTCGTGTATGTCTGCGCGATTTCGGTGCTCATCCTGTTCTCGATCATGTTGACGCGCGGTTTGATGAAGGACACGACCTCGCCGCAAAATTCGCAATGGCTTGCCGCCGCCGGTATTTCGCTGATCATGTTTGTGGCGCTGGCGGTTGTGGTGTTGACCGTGAATTGGCCCGTATCGTTCACCGCGCTTAAAGGCGACCAGATCGCGAAGCTGGGCACCGAGTTGGTCACGACGTACGTTTTGCCGTTCGAGGCGGTGTCGTTGTTACTGCTTGGCGCATTAATTGGCGCGTTTGTGATTGCGCGTGAAAACTGATCGCTGACTCCGGGAGTATTTGAATGATTCCACTGCCCTATTTTTTGCTTGCTGGAGCGGCGCTGTTTTGTCTCGGTTTGTACGGCGCGCTCGCGCGACGCAATGCGATTGCAATCCTCATCGGCGTCGAGTTGATGTTGAACGCGGTGAACATTAACCTGGTTGCGTTCTGGCGTTACATCAAGCCGGCGAGCCCAACATTCGAGCTGGCGGGTCAAGTGTTTGCCTTGTTCGTGATTACGCTCGCCGCCGCCGAAGCCGCGATTGGTCTCGCGCTAGTCATTGCGATTTATCGCTCGCGCGACACCGTGAACGTTGAAGACGTTAATTTGATGAAATGGTAATGTGCGAATGACCAAGTTCCCAATGAACCAATTGATACGGCTTGCTTGCATTGGCTCATTGGGCAATTGGCAAATTGGCTCATTGTCATTGAGGTAATCAATGTTCAATCTTGCATTCCTGATTCCACTTTTTCCCCTGCTCGCATTTTTGCTGATTGTGTTGTTTCTCAATCGCAACAATCGTGTCAGTGCGCTGACCGCCGTCGCCGGAATTTTTCTGTCGGGCGTGTTTTCGTATGGCGTGCTGTTCGAAGCGATTGGCAAAGGTGGCGAGTTAGCCAAGAAACCGTTCTATCAACCTCTGCCGGGTTTCTTTGGCTTTTTGACCGGCAAGGATAGTTTCACTGTCGGCGTGATGATTGACCCGCTCGCGGCAGTAGTGTTGTTCATGGTCACGACGATCTGCTTGATGATTTTCATCTACAGCATCGGCTACATGCAACACACGCACACCGACGAGCACGGACATCATCACACGACCGACGATCCGCGTTACGCGCGTTTCTTTGCTTACATCTCGCTCTTTGCGTCGGCGATGCTGGGCTTGGTCATTTCGTCGAACCTCATCGAGTTGTTCATCTTTTGGGAAATCATGGGCTTGTGCTCGTTCCTGCTCATCGGTTTCTGGTCTACGAAATTGCCGCACGAGCATCACATTGACGTCGCTCAAAGCGTTTCTTACTACGCGCGTCGGCGATTCGATCTTCTTTATCGGCATCGTGTTCCTCTACATCGTTTCCGGCGATTTGAATTTTCCGGCGATCTTTACCGAAAAAAGTTTGCATCATCTCGCCGAAGCGCAACTGTTTGGCATGCCCGCTGTGACGCTCATCGCGTTGTTGATTTTGGGCGGCACGATTGGTAAGTCGGCACAATTCCCGCTCCACATCTGGTTGCCGGACGCGATGGAAGGTCCGACGCCGGTGAGCGCGCTCATCCACGCGGCGACGATGGTTTCTGCCGGTGTGTATCTCGTTGCGCGCACATTCCCCTTGTTCATCACTGCCGCGGAAATTCACGGACCCGCGATGCAGATTGTCGCGCTCGTCGGCGCGTTCACGGCGATTTTTGCGGCGACGATTGGTGTCGCGCAAGACGACATCAAACGCGTGCTCGCCTTCTCGACAATTTCGCAACTGGGTTTCATGATTGCGGCGCTCGGCATCGGGGCATACACGGCAGGCGCGTTCCACCTGATTACGCACGCCTTCTTCAAGGCGTTGCTCTTCCTCAGCGCGGGCGCGGTCATTCACGGCGTCGGCACAAACGACATGATGAACATGGGTGGTCTGCGTAAGAAAATGCCGATCACGGCGGCCGTGTTTATCATCGGCGCAATTGCGCTTGCCGGCATTCCGCCGTTCGCTGGCTTTTGGAGCAAGGACGAAATTCTGGGTCACGCGTACGAACTCGCGTTCGGCGAACATCCCGATTCGATTGCGCTCGCCGTGTTTGTGATGTTGGCGATTGCGGCGTTCTTTACCGCGTTCTACATGACACGCCAAATTTTCCTCACCTTCTTTGGCGAGGGACGCGACCATCACGCGGTTGAACATGCGCACGAATCACCCAAGGTGATGTGGATGCCGCTCGCCGTGCTCGCATTCTTTGCGGCGACGATTGGTCTGATCAACGCGACCCCGCTCGGCATCAATTTCTTTGGACATTTTGTCGGCGAGTACGTGCTTGGCATCAAAGAACACATGGAACACACGCCGTTCAATCCGATGGTTGCGGGCATGTCGGTTGGCATTGCGAGCGTTGGTATTTTGTTGGGCTGGGTGTTGTATGGCATGAAACCGCTCGCGCACGGTCAACGCGACCCCTTGATGGCGCTCGGTCCGATTTGGAAATTGTTGCGCAACAAGTATTACCTGGACGAATTGTACGGCGTCGTCATCGCGCAAAAAGACGGACCCGAAGGCAAGACCGGTACACTCGATTCGGTGCGTGTTCAAGCCGGTTACTTGCTCAAACTCGTCGGCTGGGTTGCCGAAGTCTGCTACGCGTTCGACAAAGCGATTGTGGATGGTCTCGTCAATCTCGCGGGCGCGATTGGGCGGACGCTGGCTAGCATCAGCGGCTGGATTGACAAGAACATCGTGGACGGTCTCGTCAACCTGGTCGGGTACGTCACCAATGAAATTGGCGATGGCTTGAAACTGATTCAGACCGGTCGCGTGCAAACTTATTTACTGCTCGCAATTACCGGCGCCGCGATTTTCGTGGTTTATTTCATGATTCGATAAACCTACCTCCACCTAACCCGCCTCTGTCAAAACAGGGGAGGGCAAGGGAGAGGTTCGGAGGAAACGTAGATGATTCCCTGGCTTAGTCTCCTGGTTGTGTTGCCGCTGGTCGGCGCGCTTGCACTTTTCTTCTTTCCCAAAGGGAAGCAAAGCGACGAGATGATCAAGTGGTTTGCCGTGTTGTGGACCTTGGTCCCGCTCGCGATTGCGTCGTATGTTTGGTTTGTCCTCTACAAGGACACCAATCCCAAGATGCAGTTGGAAGAAACGGTGATGTGGATTCAGTCGCTCAACGTCCGCTATCATGTCGGCGTGGATGGGCTTTCGATGCCGCTCATCTTTCTCACGACGTTGTTGACGACGCTCTCGCTGTACTATTCCAAGCAGGTCATCCACGAGCGCGTGCGCGAATTTTTCATCATGTTCTTGTTGCTCGAAACCGGCATGATCGGCGTGTTTGTCTCGCTCGATTTCTTTTTGTTCTACGTGTTCTGGGAACTGGGTCTCGTGCCGATGTATTTCCTCATCGCAATTTGGGGGCACGCGGAAGATCGTCCGCAGTACTCGGCAATCAAGTTCTTTCTCTACACGCTCGCCGGTTCCGTGTTCATGCTCCTGGCAATCATTGCAATGTACATCACGACCTCAAGCGCGAATACGCCGGGCACATTCGACTTGATCGAGCTTGCCTCGCGTAAACCATTTGCAAATGATTGGCTGTTTGCTTCGATGGCGTTCTGGAGCATCTTTATCGCGTTTGCCATCAAGGTCCCGCTTTTCCCGTTCCACACCTGGTTGCCCGATGCTCACACCGCCGCGCCGACTGCTGGCTCGGTCATCCTTGCCGGCATCTTGCTGAAACTGGGCACGTATGGCATCGTCCGCGTGTTGATTCCGATTTTCCCGCAAGTGTTCCAAGCAAACGCAACCATCATCGGCATCCTCGCCACGATTTCTATCGTGTACGGCGCGCTTGCCGCGATGGCGCAAACCGATTTCAAACGGTTGATTGCGTACTCGTCCGTGAACCACATGGGTTACGTGATCCTGGGTATCGCGGGCGCGGTCGCCGCCGGTGGTAGCGTAACCTTGACCGACCGGAGCATTGCGTTGAACGGCGCGATTTTGCAAATGTGGAATCACGGCGTAATCACGGGTGCACTGTTCTTTTTGGTTGGCATGTTGTACGAACGCGCGCACACCCGTGACTTGAAAATGTTTGGCGGCTTGGGAGCCAAGGTGCCGATTTATGGCGGCATCTTGATGGTGGCGACGTTCGCCTCGCTCGGTTTGCCGGGTCTTGCCGGGTTCGTCAGCGAGTTTATGGTGTTCCGCGGCGCGTTTGCCTCGCTCACCGTGCTCTCGACGATTTCCGTGTTCGGTATCATCTTTGGCGCGGCGTTACTGCTCTGGAAAGTCATTCAAAATGTTCTGCTCGGTGCGTTCGACGAAAGCAAATGGGAACACAAACATCTCACCGAACTTTCGCGTGCCGAAGTGCTCACGCTGACACCACTCGTGATTTTGATGGTGCTCATCGGCGTTTATCCGTCCGCCATTCTCAACACGATCAACACGATTTCGGTCGCGTTGCTCAGCGCGTTCAAATTCTAGTCGCATAGTCGCGTAGTCGAATAGTCCGCTTGATTATTCGACTACTTGACTACCAGACTAACCGACTAGGTGACCGTATGCCTGACATCAATACCTGGCTTTTAATTTCACCCGAACTGATTCTGACGATTGTCGGTCTGCTGATTGTCGTCGTGGATTTGGTTGGGCGCGAGCAAAGTGAACCGATCTTGCCCTGGCTGGCGGTGCTCGGTTTCGCGTTGGCGTTTGCCGCAACTTGGAGCGGGTTCAGTGCGAATCAATCCTTGTTCGCCGGCATGTATGCGGTGGACACGTATTCCTCGTTCTTTAAATTGATTGGCGCGGGCGCGGGTTTGCTCACGACGCTTGTCTCGATTGATTTCTTGCGCGGGCGTACCAAGTTCAAAGGCGATTTCTATTTCTTGCTCACGTACGCCGTGCTGGCGACGATGATGATGGCGAGCGCAACCAGTTTGTTGATGGTCTATCTCTCCATCGAATTCCTGAGTTATATGTCGTACTTGCTCGCAGGCTTTATGCGCGAGGACAAGAAATCGAACGAAGCGGCAATCAAGTACTTTTTGTACGGCGCGGTCACGAGCGCGGTGATGCTCTACGGATTATCCTTGCTCTATGGCATTTCCGGTTCGCTCAATCTCGCGGACATGGCTAAAGTGTTTGCGACTTCCACCGAAGCTTCGACACGCGAACTGGGGTTGGTCGCATTTGCATTGACGCTCGCCGGTTTTGGTTTCAAGATTGCGGCGTTCCCGTTCCATCAATGGTCGCCCGATGTGTACGAAGGTGCGCCGACGCCGGTCGTCGCATTCCTCTCGGTTGGCTCGAAAGCGGCGGGCTTTGCAATTCTGATGCGCGTCGCGTTGACGGCGTTCCCCGGTTTTCAAACCGAATGGGCGGCACTGCTCGCGGTCGTTTCGATCTTGACGATGACGCTCGGCAACTTGGTCGCGCTCCAACAAAAAAATGTCAAACGTCTGCTCGCCTACTCGTCCATTGCCCAAGCCGGTTACATTTTGATTGGCTTGATTAGTGTGCGTTTGGACACCACTTCGCCGTTTGCCGGTTTGAATGGCGTGCTGATTTATCTCGCGGCGTACTTGTTCACGAATGTCGGCGCGTTCATCGTCGTCGTCGCGGTCGAGACGGCGACCGGCGCAACCGAAATCGCGGACTATGCCGGGTTGATCAAACGCGCACCCTTGCTTGCTGGACTGCTCGTGATCTTTTTCCTCTCGCTCGCCGGCATTCCACCGACCGCCGGTTTCATCGGCAAGTTCTTTGTGTTCGGCGCGGCGTTGAAGGAAGGTTATCTCGCGCTTGCGGCAATCGGCGTGCTCAACAGCGTTGTGAGTGTTTATTACTACTTTTCAGTCGTGCGCGCGGCGTTCTTTGAAGCGCCCAAGAACGACACGCCGATTCGTGTGCCACTCGTGGTCACGGCTTCGGTGGTGGTGTGTGCCGCCCTGGTCTTGTTGATTGCGGTGTTCCCACAACAATTGATTGACTTGGCGGCGCTGGGAATGCGATTGGTCGCTGTAGGCAAATAACGAATGTGATGGGAGCATCGTGTCGAGAGACCGATGCTCTTTTTTATTGGGGAGGACATTATGCGTGATCGTCAAGGTTGTCTCGCCGGCTTGCTCGAACTGTTCTTGCTCGACAAGGTGTTCGATTGGTTGCAAGCTAGTTTCGGTTTTCGACGCGGCGGATGCGCGGGGCTGGGGTGCGGCGTCATTTTGCTCTGCATTTTTATATTTTTTGCCTGCAACATCATCACTGGCACCGATTGGCTCAAACTGTTTTGAAAGCGCAATGCAAAATAAAATGGCGACTCGCTTGATTGGCGAGTCGCCATTTTGGTTGTGTGGGCAAAAATATTTTTACTGTACCGTAATCGTCCCTTGCATTTGCGTGCCGAGTTTCTCGTCAAAGTACGTGTAAATGCCGGCAGTTGGGAAAGTGAAGGTGAACGATTGTCCCGGCGCGAGTACTATCGGATTGAACACGTTGGTACGGCGAGCCGGTGTGCCGCTCACTATCGTGTGCGCGACGGTGTCCACATTCCGCCACGTTACGGTTGTCCCGCGCGTGATACGTAAACTGTTCGGCGCGAATGTGCGTGCGTTCACTTGAATCGCCGTGCTGGGAACGGGCGTGTTCGCTCGTACAGTTGGCGTGCGCGTCGGTTGCAGTTGTCCGCTGGCTGGCGCGGTGGGCGGCAGAGCAATCGTTGGTGTCAATGTCGGTGGCAGGGTAACGGTTGGTGTGAATGTGGGCGGCACCAATGCTGTCGGTGTACGTGTGGGTGTAACGTTGGGCGGCGACACAGGCATGGGTGTGCTCGTTGGATTACTGCCGGCTGGTACCAGGTCGCCGACCCAAGTTGCCGGTCCTGCTGACGTGCCCTGGAATTCGATGCGATCAATCACGAACGAGCCGCTTCCGCTTGCGCCGCTGAACAGCGCAACCGAAAGTGAATTACGATCGGTTGTTGCGCGGCTGAGCACGTCGCTTGATGTGCCTGTCCAATTGTCCCCGGTGCTGGTGCTGAGACGATCCCCTGCGCCGAGCGTGATTTGACTAAAGTGGACGCGGATATGACTTGCACCAGGTTTGGTGATGTTGGCGATGCGCGTCCAGTTGCTTCCATAATCCACACGCCAGTTGACTAATTCGGATTGCCACACTGCAGAGCGCGAGCCAGCATCGCTAGGACTGAAAGCGCTTTCGCCTTGCGCGGTGACGGCTTTGATCCAGTAATAGTACGGGGTGCCAGGTAGGGTAGTCGTGTCATCGAAACGCATGATGTTGTTGACGGTGGCGATGAGTGTTGCTGTGTTTGGGTCGTTCGTGGTGTTGCGATAAACTTTGTACGCGATAGCGCCGGGTACGGCACTACATGTGATGCGCACGTGATCGGCGTAGGTGCTGTCGCTGGCGCTGATTGAGGTGCTTGTAATTTGAATGATTTTCGAGTTGCTGGGAATGCCGTTGACAAAAGTGGTCAAGAGCGCATACCCCGGCGGAAAATCATTGACGGGTATGGAAGTAAACGAGGTGCTAGAAAAATTTGTGGGATTGAGCCACTTGATTTGATTGTTATCCAATCGGCGCAATTGCACGAGCGGATAGTTAGTCGCCGAGTTGTTGGTGCCGCCACTTGATGCTTCGGTCGAATTGTAACCACGAAACCCAGTGCCGGTGAGCGAAAGCGCATTGCCTAACACCAGTGGCTGTGCTAGGTTGTTTATCACTGGACGCCGCGAGTCGTTCAAGTCGGTATTATAGTCGTACAACTCAACGTCGCCGAGACCCGTCGGCGGTATGTTGACATGAGACGGCGGAACGCCGCCTAGCATTGCCACAGTTCCTCCGCCGACAATCAATACCTTGCCGTTGGGTAAAAGGGTTGCCGTGTGAAGCCAACGAGCGGTTGTCATTGGTTTTCCGATACTCCAACTATTGGAAAGGGGATCATAGATTTCCGTCGTGGCAACGGGTTGCGAAATTTGGATTAGTGGGTTTTGGGGGGCCTGATAAACATACGCACCTCCTGTAACCAAAACCTTGCCATCGGGTAAGAGCGTGGAGGTAGCAAGGTATCGTATTTGATTCATCTTTCCGCCGGACGTCCACTTTCGCGTGTTCGGATCGTATAACTGCGCGTTAGGGTAACCTAAAAGTAGAACCTTGCCATTTGGCAAGAGAGTCAAGTCTCCACTTGTCCAGCCAGCGTTAGGGCTTTCTGTGGGTGTCCATGTGTCTTGGGTTGGGTCATATAGTTCAGCCGTCCCATGCCAGTCTCCGCCGACGACCAAGACAGTGCCATCTGGTAATAGCGTAGCCATGTGCCACGCCCGATCGACGGTCATGTTTCTTGCATCGAACCAGAGATTAGTAACGGGGTCGTAATACTCGGCGGATGACAGGACTTTTCCTAATCCGCCGCCGGCGACGAGAACTTTGCCATTGCCCATCAAGGTCGCGGTGTGGCTCCCGCGAGCATTGCGCATAGGTGCCACTGGAATCCAGGTGCCGGCATTGGGGCTGGGATCGTAATATTCAACTTCACTGGTTGGCACGACACACAATGGAATGGGAAGGATAGAAATTCTGATTGTGATTGTTGTGCATCCGCCTGTGACGAGGATCTTCCCATTGGGTAATAGCGTCATCCTGTGCAATCCGCGATTCAGTTTCATTCTGCCAGCCAAGCCCCATTTGTTTTCACCGGGCAGATACTCTTCGGCCGTGTTTACTCCTCTGTCAATAGTAGTCAGCCCGGCAGACACCAGGACATTGCCATTGGGTAACAAGTTTGCTGTGTGTTGGTAACGGGGCGATGCAAGACTTTTCGCTGTACTCACTGACGCTGTAGGTTGCGCCTCAAAAATCTCCACACTACGAAGGGTGCTTCCATCGGTAGTTGTG
>CAZPIR010000083.1:0-3244 GCA_964586085.1 uncultured Anaerolineaceae bacterium
GTTCAAGGATCGGATGACGCACACACTTTCCGGCGGCGAGCGTCGCCGGGTTGCGTTGGCGGGCGTGTTTGCACTATGTCCGCAAATCCTCGTCGCCGATGAGCCAACCGCCGGACTCGATCCACGTTCGCGCGGCGAGGTGCTCGAAATTTTTCGCCGTTTGCATTCAGAGGGGACAACGCTCGTCATCACATCGCATCGCATGGACGACATCGCCGCGTTGTGCCAGCGCATCACCGCGCTCGATGCCGGACGTGTCATCGCCACCGACACGCGCCGCGCAATCTTCGCGCAACCCGATTTGTTGCGCGCGCACAATTTGGATGTGCCGCCCGTCGCACAAATTGCGTACGCGTTGCGCGAGCAAGGTTGGCAAATTCCAAACGCAATTTTGTTTATGGATGAACTAGTCGCTGCGCTTGGAGGCAAGTGACGATGGAAGATTTTGAATTGCTTCGTCACGTCACCATCGGGCAGTATTTTCCGACAAATTCATTTTTGCATCGGCTCGACCCGCGCGTGAAAATCCTGGGTCTCGGCGCGCTCGTCATTGCGCTCGTCGCGATTCAATCGGCGTCCGGCGTTTTGATCGGCTTGCTCATCACGCTCGCGTTGATTGCGCTCGCGCGCATTAATTTGCGATTCGCGTTGGGCGGTCTCGCGCCAGCATTGCCAATTTTGTTGTTGTTCGCTGCATTACAATTATTTTTCGGTTGGAGCGCAAGCGCATCGAATTGCGTATCGCTCGCGAGTTTCTGGATTTTGAATGTGACGACGTGTTCGCTTCAAGCGGTTATCATTATGCTCATGCGCATCGTCGCGCTCGTTTTGCTCACCGGCTTGCTCACGTTCACCAGCACACTCAGCGAACTTGCGCGCGGCATCGCATCGCTATTGCGTCCGCTCGCGCGCGTCGGCGTGCCCGCCGATGAACTCGCGATGATGTTTACGATTGCTTTGCGTTTCGTGCCGACGCTCGCGCTCGAAATGGAAAAAATTCTCAAAGCCCAAGCCGCGCGCGGCGCGAACATTTCCAGCGGCACAAACCCAATCGCGCGCACGCGCCAACTGTTGCCGGTGCTCGTGCCGCTGTTCATCAACACACTCCGGCGCGGCGATGCGTTGACCGCGGCAATTGAGGCGCGCGGTTACAACGGCGGAGCCGGTCGCACGCATTACGCGCGTTTGCATTTTCGCCGCGCCGATGCCATCGCGTTGGGTGTGATCGCGCTCGTCACCCTGGGTCTGGGCGCGTTGCCGTTTGCAATACTCGATCAATCGTTTGCGAATTGGCTAATGCAAGTCCTCAACAAATAATTGCGTCAATGTCATTTTGATGAGCGGAGCGAGGAGAAATCCCAAATCAAATTGGCGATTCCTCGTTTCGCTCGGAATGATGCGATGCTAAATTTAATTGGCGCGACAGATTTCATTTGTCCGCCTGAAAGGAATACAATGAAACTTTCCGTTCGCCAAATCGTCATCGCCGGGTTGATGGGCGCGATTGCCATTTTGCTCGGCGCAACTCGGCTCGGCTTTATCGGACCGTTTCCGCCGCTGTTGATGGTCGGCGCAACGATCATGCACGTGCCCGCGATTATCGGCGGCGTGATCGAAGGACCGTTCGTCGGTTTGATCGTCGGTTTGATTTTTGGCGTGTTCAGTTGGATTCAAGCGCCGACCGAACAACCGCCGGTCAATCTCTGGTTCAGCAATCCGCTCGTTTCGATTTTGCCGCGTCTGTTCGTCGGCGTGACTGCCGCGTACGCGTATCAAATGCTTCGCAAATCAAACGAGATCGTCGCGCTCGCCGTTGCCGGGATTATCGGCACGCTCACAAACACCGCGCTCGTCATCGGCATGATCATCGTCCTGGGTTACGCGCCCGCGCTCGTCATCATCCCCGCCATTTTGCCGAATGCGATTGCGGAAATTATCGTCGCCGTGATTCTCGTCGTCGTCGTTGTCGCAACCTGGAAAGGCATTGCCATTCGCCGCAAAGGTTCGAGCGTTTGAGTTATTCCAACTTTCTTTAACCGCAAAGAACGCAAAGAGCGCAAAGAAATATTTTTTCTTTGCGCCCTCGGCGTTCTCTGCGGCGAATAAATCATTCTGGAGAAACCATCATGCTCTTGTGTATTGACGTTGGCAACACAAACATCAAACTGGGTCTGTTCGACGCAAACCACATCGTTCATCACTGGCGTATCGCCACCGACCGCGCGCGCCTCACCGACGAGTACGCGATGCTCTTGCTCAATTTGTTCGCGGCGAGCGAACTCAAAACGAGCGATGTGACCGGCGTGGCGATTTCATCCGTCGTGCCGGCATTGTCCTCGGTGTTTGCCGACCTCGCCAAAAATTATCTCAAGCAAAACCCCATCGTCGTGGGACCTGGAGTCAAAACCGGGATGAGCATTCGCACGGATAATCCCAGTGAGGTCGGCGCGGATTTAATCGTGAACGCGATTGCCGCGCGCGAACTTGCGCCGCGCGGAATGCCGGCGATTGTCATCGGCTTTGGCACAGCGACAACGTTTAGCGCGATTTCAGCGCAAGGCGATTTTGTTGGCGTGGCGATTGCGCCGGGCGTGGGCACCGGCGCGGAGGCGTTGTTTCGTTTTGCCGCTAAACTGCCCCAGGTCGAGCTTACACGTCCGCCGCACGCGATTGGCAAAAACACAATTCACTCGATGCAAGCCGGCATCGTGTTTGGCTTTGCCGGTTTGGTCGAGGGGATTGTCAAGCGGATGCGTGCCGAGTTGGGCGGCAAGGCATTCATCGTCGGCACCGGCGGCATGGCGCATTTGATCGCGGCAGAGACCAACTTGATCGAACTCGTCGAGCCGAACCTGGGATTGCTGGGGCTGTGTTCGATTTACACGCTGAACAAAACGAATTAGATTTTCGCACAAACAAAAACGCGCTCCGCCTGAAAAAGCGGAGCGCGTTTGATTTTTTCTAGCGCGGGCTGAACAGGATTGCATCAAACACCACCGAGCGACAGTACAAACATTCGTACGTCACATCGGCAAGCGAAACATACTCACCGCCGGTCGCGCTGAAATAGTACATGCCGAGCGGCATCCACTGATTGGCATAGTAACCTTGTTGACGCACCGCCAAGTTGTAACGACCGCCATGCGCGATCCAGTACCGGGCGCTCAAGGTGTTCGCCGTGCCCGCCGGAACATACGCAAATACTTCGTAATTGCCGGCACGCGGCAAGGTTGGATATCCCCGA
>CAZPIR010000083.1:3254-10440 GCA_964586085.1 uncultured Anaerolineaceae bacterium
CGATGAATGCAAGCGGCTGTACGAAACGAACGCATGCCCACCAATGCCGGCGGCAACATCAATCCAGCCACCAACCCCGCCGGCTTGCCAACCCGGTCCGCGATCATCCACGATCACATCGCCGACCGGTTGCGGGATGGGCGGTGGCGGCGGCGTGCTTCCTCCGCCGATTTGCACAACGATCATCGCACCGAGCGTACGGTCATAGTACTCGACATGCACTGCGTGCGCACCGGCATTCAACGCGACGACAGTCGTGAAGGTCGTCGGACCGTGATCGTACCAACCGTCAATGACGAGCGTGCCATCAATCCACACGCGCACGCCATCATCCGACGTAGCCGACACGGTATAGTTGCCGGTCGCCGGCACATACTGGGTCGAATCCCACTTGACCGAGAAATAATCAATCTGCATCCCTGGACCGCGCGAACCCTCGTACCAATTCAGGTTCAACACTGGATCAGTCCGCACCAAGGTCGGCGCGCCGGAAAAAGTCAGGTTGTTGAAATACTGTCCTTGCCATCCGCTACTCGGCACTGGTTGCGGAACTGGCACAGGTCCGGGAATTGGTTGCGGAACCGGTACGGGTACCGGCACCGGCGTGGGCGCAATCACGCCGCTTCCCAGCGAACTCCACACTTGCGCGGTGCCGGCATTCCATTTGTTATAGTACTCGACGCGAACCGTGTGCGCGCCGGCATTGAGATACACCGTCGCCGAGTAGGACGTGGGACCTTGATCGTAGAACGCCCACAGAATGACATTGTTGTCTACGATGACGTTCATCCCATCATCGGTGACAATGTTGAACGTGTAATTCGCCGACGCGGGCGCGTTCACATTGCACGTCCACCGCACCGAATAATTGTTGACGTTCACACCCGCCGCCGGCGACGTGTTCTCGGGCCAAAAGAAACTGATCACCGCGTCGCCGCGCACTACCGCCGGCGAACCCGACACCGACACGTTGTTGAAATACTCGCCCGTGCAACCGGTAAGATAACCATCTCGCATCGGGGCGAGCGCCGGACTCGCTTGCGCGACCGGCACACTCGCGCCGAGCGCGACCACCATCACGAATAAAATCAAGCGGAGCATCATCTTGAAAATCATCTGGACCTCCTTTGGTCTTTCCGCTTTACCGCAACTGCCAACACTCTTCTCCTGCAAATAGGATATACCAAAATCATTTCCAATGCAACAATTCCCGGCGCGAAAAAATGCCGCCGGCAACGGTCGGCGGCATTGATCAAATCGTCAAGCCAAGAGCTGCTTGAGCAAAAAGCGACCGAACAGACGTGCGGTTGCCAACACCGGCGCGGCAAGGAAAATACCGAGCACGCCGCCGAGACTCGCCCCGGCGAAAGCGCCGAACAAAATCACAACCGCCGGCAAATTCACACTCGACCCCAACACGTTCGGCACGACGAGATGATTTTCGAGTTGCTGAATCAAAAAGTACGTTGCGACGATGACAAGCGCAAAGGTCGTGTTGTCAACCGGCAGATGCGCCGAACCTTGAAACAGCGCGAGCAACACCGCCGGCACCATCGCAATGATGGGACCAATCGTCGGCACCACTTCGAGCAAGCCGGCAAGCACACCGAGCAACAACGCATAGCGCACGCCCAATGCCCACAACACGAGCGTCGTAATCGTGCCGATGATGAGCGCAAGCACAACTTGCCCGCGCAAAAAACTCGACCAGATTTCGTTCAACTCGGTTTTGATGCGTTGCGCATCGTCGCGGTAATGTTCGGGAATCGCGCCATCAATGCCCTGCTCGATCATCGCCACATCCTTGAGCAAGTAGAACGAAAGCACGAGAATGAAAATCAAACTGAACGCGCCCGATGCCACATCGGCAACCAAATCCGGCGCGGACGATGCAAGCGCACCGAGTTGTTTTCGCAGTTGATCCGCCAGCGCAGACGAATCGGTGGGAATGCCCATCATCGTGGCGAACGGCAACGCCTTGATTGCCGCGCTCGTCTGCACCAGGATGCCGTCCAGCCCGCGCGCCAAGCCGCTAATCTGCCGAATCAACAAGGGCACGAGCGTGGCAAGCGCGGTGATGATGAGCGCGACGAGGACAAGGTACACCAACGCGACCGCGCCCAACCGGGCAATGCGCGCGCGCGTTTGCACAAACGTCACGAGCGGGTTGAGCAAGTACGCGACGAGCAACGCAATCACGAGCGGCGCAATCGTATCACGAATCGAATACTCGATGGCAACCGCCGCCACCACCAAACCAAGGATGACCCAACGACGCGTCTCGACGCTCCATTTACCCACTTGCGATTTAACCAGTTGATTTTCCATTCGCTTTTTTTATCTCCGTAAAGTTTCGCCAGTATGATAATCGCCGCGCGCGCGTTTGTCAACGGCAACAAAAAATCCAGGTCTCTCGATGAGACCTGGATTTTGAAAATTCGTTCAATCCCGCAAGGTGGCTCCCAACACGCGTTCGCCGGTCGGCTTGGAACTGCCGCCACGCGGCTCGATGGTAATGCCCACACTTTGGCATTCACTGACCGGTTGCGCGGAATGCACCATCAACCAACCGGTGCCTTCATGATCCACGGTGAACGTGCCGCCACTCATGCGCGTGCCATCCGCTTTGATCAACCACATTTGGTAAACTCGATTGGCATCGAGCATGGGCAAATCGTAAACTACGAGCGCAAACGTGTTCAACTCGGGCGCAACATACAAGCGCCCGACCGCGTGCGGCGCGACACTCGTGGCTTGCATCCGGCGCGGCGCACCTTCGGCGTATGCGACCGTGTTGAGAAATTCGCGTTGCTCTGCCATATCGTGCGTCACTTGGCTGGTCAGTTGATTTTGCAGTGACCAATTCCACACTATCAAGCCAAGCATAAAAATCAACATCGCCATCGCAAACGCGGGCGAACGCACAAGATTGGTCAACGCGAATTGCCATCGCGCCAACCAATTGGGCGATGAAACCGGGCGGGGCGTCGTCACGGCAAGCACGCGCGTTTTCAAATTTGCCGGCGGCTTGACCAAAGGCACGGACAAGGCAAGCGCATCGCCAACCGAGCGATAATCCTCAACCAGTTGCGCGCACGCCGAGCACCGCGCCAAATGCGCTTCAACCCGCGAACGTTCGTCGTTCGTTATGGCATCCAGCGCGTACGCTGGATATAATTCTTCTAGTTCCTGACAAACCGACATTCAATCATCCCTTCTACAAAACATACGAAGGAATTGCAAGATTAGATTTCTCTAATCTTTGGTCACGAGCAAATTTTTCAGTTTCTGCATTCCCAAACGCATCCGCGTCTTGATCGTGCCGAGCGGTTCGCCGAGCGCATCGGCGATTTCCTGTTGCGTCAAACCTTCGAGGTATGCCATTTCAATCGCGCGGCGTTGGTCAGCCGGAATTGCGCCGAGCGCGACGCGAATGCGTTGCCGTTCAAGACTCTGCACAGCCAGATCGTGCGGCGCGGGTCCAACATCCGGCAAATCAAGCGCGGCGGTTTCGTCTTCGGTCGCCGTGGGACGCACACGACGACGACGCAGTTCATCAATCGCGTGATGGTGCGCGATACCGGTCAGCCACGACGAAAATTTTCCGCGCGAGGCATCAAAATCTTTCGAGCGACGCCATACTTTGACGAACACTTCTTGCACGGTTTCTTCGGCGGCGGCACGGTCGTTGAGCACGCGCAGAGCCAACGAAAAAACGAGTCGCGCGTAGCGATCGTACAACGCCGACATTACCCAAGGTTCGCCGCGCAAGAGCGCGTCAACTAGTTGTTCATCCGACCAGGTTGCAGACATTGACAATTAAAAATCAGACACAGGAGATTGGAGGTTGGAATTCGTCGCGACAATTTGTTCGTCATTCAGCACCATCGCCGCTTCCCACGCCTTGTACGAACTGCGGACAAGCGGTCCGGACGCAACGTACCGAAAACCGAGTTGCAGACCTTGTTCTTTGTACCACGCAAATTGATCGGGCGTGACATACTCGACGAGCGGCACATGGCGTTTGAGTTTCGTCGGTTGCAAGTACTGACCAATCGCGAGCAAATCCACATTCGCCGCGCGCAGATCGCGCATCGTCTCAACCACTTCGTCCGGCGTTTCGCCCATCCCAACCAGAATCGAAGATTTCGTGCGCCGGGTGTGATCGATTTCCTTGACCATGCGCAAAACATTCATCGTCAAATCGTAACCGGCACGCCGATCACGCACCTCGCGCGTCAAGCGGCGCACCGTCTCGATGTTTTGCCCAAACACATCTGGTTGCGCGAGCGTGACACGCGCCACATCATCGCGGTTGCCGCGAAAATCCGGCGTGAGCACTTCGACTTTGGTGCGCGGCGATTTTGTTTTGATCTGGCGAATCGTCTCGGCAAAAATATTCGCACCACCATCCGGCAAATCATCACGGTCAACCGAAGTCAGCACAACATAGTTCAGTTGCAGTTCGGCCATCGCATCGGCAACGCGCGTTGGTTCCTGCTCGTCCACGATGCCGCGTGGGTTGCCGGTCGTGACCGCGCAAAACCGGCACGCGCGCGTGCACGTGTCACCCAGAATCATAATCGTCGCGGTGCCGGCGCCCCAGCACTCGCCAATATTGGGACACATGGCTTCTTCGCAGACGGTGTGCAGTTGCAAGCCGCGCACCAGTCCTTTAAGGTGCGTATATTTTTCGCCAAACGGCGCGCGCACACGAATCCATTCAGGATGGCGCGGGCGCGTTGGCGTTAAAGTAATTGGTTCGCTCATTATTTTCTCAATTCATGGCACGGTGTTTGAGCCGTGTCATCTCATTTCACGGTGACGAAAATCGTGTACTCGGCGGCTTTGCCGGCAATTGGACGCAGGTCAATATAGTAATCTTGCGTCTTGGGTAACTTGCCGCTCCACTTGGTTGCGGTTGCGTGATCGGAAATCAAGACGTTGCCATCGGCGCCCCAGATAATCAGGATGACCGAATCGCGCGGCTCGGAGGCAAGCGTTACATTCATCGTTTGCCCGGCTTGCGCGCGCAAAACCAAATGCTCGCTTTGCCCGGCGGCAAGATTGCCGTGCATCGTCGCGTCAGTCGCCCCTTGCCCGAACACGATGCGTTTTGCCTGCGGCGCGCTAGTCGGCGGCGGCGGAATCGTCACCTGCAACGAATAACTCGCCGGGTTGCCATCGGGCGTGTTGAGCGCAATCGTGTAATCCTGGGTCGCGCGCAACGTGCCACTCCACGAACTGCCAGCCGCGCCAGACGATTTCAACACATCGCCGTTCGCGCCGCTAACCGAGAACAAGACATTTGCCGATGAAGTGACCTTGACCGTCAACGTTTGTCCGGCTTCGGCTTTCAAAACGAAACGATCAATGCCGTTTTTAACCAAGTTGCCCGACACAGTTGCGCTCGTGCTCCCTGCCGCAAACGTGACGCGTTTGGCATCTGTAACCATTTCCGGCGGCAAGAGGAAAAAGAATACACCATCCCAGAAAAAGATCAGCGTCTTGTCTTGCAGTTGCACAACCTGCTGGTACGGCGTGCCATCGCAACCGGTCTGAATCAAACTGATTTTCTCTTGCGTAACGCCCAGTTTCGCCGCGCTCGTTTTATAACCGGTGGAAAAGTACGTTTCCGCATTGGTCGTTGCCAATCTGAACAACGGCACATTGCACGTCTTGCCATCGAACACAATCGCACCCGGTTTGATCTCGGCGATTTTGCGAAGCCAGGTGTCGGCTTGCTTTTTGTCCATCGCCGCAATCGGCGCAAACTCGTACTTGAAAATTTGCCATTTGCCGGCAAGCGCACCCGGGTCGCCAATGATCGGCGTGAGAATCAGCGGCACGACCGGCGTCGCCGTGCGAATCGGCGTGGGCACAGGCGAAGGCGTAAAGGTCGGCACTGGGGTTGGCGGGAGAGTTGGCTCTGGCGCGGGAGTTGAATCGGCGCAAGCAGTCAACCACAACAACGCAAGCGAAACCAAGACTAGAGGCAAGAGTTTCATTTTGGAAAAAAGGACGCGGATGAACGCGGTCAAGGTGCACCGCGCTCGTCCGCGTCCCAAATCGTTTTATCTTAGCGAGTGTACTTGTTTAGAATATCGCGCAACTCGTAATCCGGTTTGGCAACCTTGGCACGTTTCGCGGCGAATCCTTCGTCAAACGTCGGGCGTTGTTCTTGATAGAACAAACCCAGGAACATGTTTTGCTCGTCCATCGCGTACTTCATCGCGCTCGCCTTGTCGAGTGAATTGTGATCGGCCGGCAACGGCTTGACGATTTCCTTGAAATGATCGTACGTGTCGTAGAACGTGACGCACGGCGACAAGACCTGGAGCAACGAAAAGCCCTTGTGGTTCACCGCTTGTTTGATCAACTCGGTCAACTCTTTCGGCTTGGACGAAAATCCGCGCGCGACCCAGGTTGCGCCGGTCGCAAGCGCGAGCATCAACGGGTTGAGCGGTTGCTCGACCGTGCCGTACGGCGAGGCTTTCTTTTCGATGCCGACCGGACTCGTAGGCGACGGCTGACCTTTAGTCAAGCCATAGATTTCATTGTCCATTACGATGTAGGTAATGTCCACGTTGCGCCGAATCGCGTGCGGGACGTGACCCATGCCGATGCTGAACGCATCGCCATCGCCGCCGACCGTGACGACCTTGAGTTCGGGGCGTGCCATCTTGACACCAGTCGCGAGCGGCAACGCGCGCCCATGCGTACCGTGCAAGCCGTACGCGTTGACGAACGCCGGGAACCGGCTTGAGCAACCAATGCCGGACACGACAACGAGTTGTTCCGGCGGAATCCGCATTTCGGCGACGGCTTTGTAGAAACTGGCAAGCACGCCAAAGTCACCGCAACCCGGACACCAAATCGGATGCACTTCGCTTTTGTATTCGTTCCACGCCAGGTTTGAAGGTTCGTATGTAAACTGGGGAATTTCAATCGTAGGAATCATGGTTTATTTTTCTCCTTGCCAAACGCAAACGCCTGGCAACGATTTTATTTTTTACCGCGCACGATTTTTTTCTTGGGCGCGACTTTTTTAGCGACCACTTTTTTGGCAACCGCTTTTTTCTTGGCGGCAGTTTGACGCTTGACCGACGCGTACGCTTTCTTGACCTCTTCGAAAATTTCTTTCGAGGAGAATGGCACGCCGCCGTACTTTGTCACACTGCGCACC
>CAZPIR010000084.1:0-10343 GCA_964586085.1 uncultured Anaerolineaceae bacterium
GCGCACGCGCGCGCGATTGCGGAATTGAAAAACGCGAAACTTGTCGCCTCGTCGCGCACGAATGCGAACGCACTCGGTGAGTTTGTTCAGCAATTCGGCGGACGCGGCTACACCAAGTACCAGGATTTGCTCAACGACCCGGCGGTGAACGTCGTCGTGATCGCGACGCCGCATCATTTGCATACCGAAATCGCGGAACACGCGGCGCGTGCGGGCAAACACATCCTGCTCGAAAAACCCATGGCGCCGAATCTGGCGGAATGTGACCGGATCGTGCAAGCGGCGAGGGATGCCAAGGTCGCGTTGATGATTGGATTTGTCAATCATTATGCGCGCGCGTACGAACTTGCCAAGCAAGTGATCGCGTCCGGCGAAATTGGCGAGGTCGTCCTGGGTGTGAGTACGATGGCGAAAATCTGGGTCGAACCGAATCGGCGCGTGTGGCACCTGGATCGCGCGACCGGCGGAGGGATGTGGCTTACGGCGGGTATTCATTGCCTGGATCGGCTGACTTGGATGGTCAACAGTCCGGTCTCTCAGGTGTTTGCAAAATTTGCGACCCGCTTTCACGAACAGTCTGCCGATGACACTGGCATGATCTCGTTGCAGTACGCGAACGGTGCGATGGGCACGATTGTGAGTGTGGGTTTTCGCGAGGGCGTGACCAAACATCTCACGGAATTGATTTGTACCAAAGGCATGTTGAACGTGGATTACGTTGGCGGCATTTCGATTGGGCGCGGGGATCGCTGGCAGAGCATTCCGTTTTCCGGCTCGCCCAAGTGGATGCATGAAGCGGTGGTCAGTGAGTGGCGCGCATTTCTCGATGCGGTTGAACGCAATGTGCCGCCCCCCATTTCCGGCGAATACGGGCGTGAGATCATGCGCGTTGTATTCGCGGCGGAGGAATCGGCAAGAGAGAACAAGGCAATTGAATTATGAACATTCATCCACTCTTTGAAAAATTACGCGGCGGTCTGATTGTTTCGTGTCAACCCGATGCGGCTGATCGCGAACATGATCCGATGAACTCGCCGGCGATTATGGCGGCGCTCGCGCGCGCGGCAATCCTGGGTGGCGCGATTGGCATTCGCGCCGATGCGCCCGCCGACATTGCGGCAATTCGCGCGGTAGTGCGTGTGCCAATTATTGGCATTTACAAATTCGACCTGCCCGGTTTCCAGGTTCGCATCACGCCGACGATTGATTGCGCGATTCAAATTGCGAATGCGGGTGCGGATGTGATCGCACTCGACGCAACGCAACGCCCACGTCCAGATGATTTGAGTGTTGCCGAGATTATCGCGCAGGTCAAAGCGAAAACCGGCAAACTGGTTGTCGCTGATGTTTCGACATTTGAGGAAGGGATACACGCGGCAGAGGTTGGCGCGGACGCAATCCTGCCGACGCTCGCGGGGTACACCGATTACAGTCGCAATTTGCCCGGACCTGATTTTGAATTGATCGAAAAGCTGGCAAAAACTTTGCGTGTGCCGCTCATCGCCGAAGGAAAAATTTCGACGCCCGATCAAGCCGCGCACGCGCTTGACCTGGGTGCGTGGGCGGTGTGTGTGGGGAGCGCCATCACGCGCCCGCGCTGGATCACCGAGCAATTTGCGCGGCAGGTTCAGTGTCGCGCAAAACCGGTCTAACAAAAAATCGCGCCTGGATAAATCGGGCGCGATTTTTTTGTTGCTCCGTACAAGTCGCTCTATGGCGGCAAGTGGTTTTGCGAACGCGCGATCCTCAGCGTATTGGGTTGGGTGTCGAAAATGCCAGTTGACAATTCTGACGAAATAGTTTAGTATCTTTTTGGGAACGTTCCCATAAAATTCTTGCCTCCCAAGATGGATTTGACCAACACGGTTGTTGGCTCGAGTAATTCAGCGATGAATAAACGCCCCACCATCATTCATGTTGCCGAAACAGCAGGTGTGAGCAAGTCTACTGTCTCGCGCGTCTTGCAAGGCGATGCCGCTTCCGTCAAACCGGAAACGCGTCGTGCCGTCGCGCGTGCCATCCGCAAACTCGGCTACGAGCACAATGCCATTGCCAGCAGTCTGCGCACCGCGCGCACGTTCATGGTGATGCTCATCACGCCCGATATCGCCAACCCCTTTTGGTCCGAAGTGGCACGTGGCTTGCAAGACACCCTCGAACGCCCCGGTTACTCGGTCGTCGTTGCGAACGGCGATCAAGACCTCGAACGCGAAAACGCTTTTCTGAAAACCGCGCGCCGCAATCGCTTTGACGGCATCGCGATCAATCCCACCAAAATTCACAGCCGTGCTTTGCTCGCCACCGGCATCCCTACGGTCATTCTTGGCATTCGCGATAGTTTTGCCGGCATCGATATGGTCGGTTCTGACAGTTTTCAAGGCACTTTTGAGGCATTAACCTACCTCCATCAGATGGGGCATCGCCGCATTGGTTTCATTGACGGGCGTTATGTGACCGAGCAAGGTCGCGCGCGCGCGCAAGCGTACACCGAATTTCTCAAGCAACATAACTTGCCAGACGATTCCTCGCTCAAAGTCGAAGTGCCGTTTGACCGTGCAGGTGGGCAACGCGGGATGCGCGTGTTGCTTAGTCTGGCGCAACCTCCCACCGCGGTGTTTGCATCGAACGACATTCTCGCGATTGCCGCGATGCAAACTGCGCAAGAAGCCGGGCTGAACATTCCACACGATCTCTCGATCATTGGCATGGATGACATTTACCCGACCGCGTTGACAACACCCAGTTTAACCACCATGTCGAAACAAAAATACGAGACCGGTTGCCACGCCGCGCGCATGTTGTTGGAGCGCATCGAAGGTAAAGCGCCGCGCGAAGGACGGCGGTGTGCGTTGCCGTGTCGCTTGACCAAACGTGGCTCGGTGGCGACGCCGCGCGAATGATTTTTTTGTTGACGAGTCTGGGAACGTTCCCAAATAATCACAAGGATAATTATGCTTACACGGGCTGAATTGATTGCAGATCGAACACTAGTCAAAGGCAAAGCACTGGGTAGTTTGTTGGGGTTGGCGGTTGGCGATGCGCTCGGCGACATTGGTCGTCGCGATGATTATCGCAAACGCTATGGCATCGTCACGAATTTGTACGAGGATGCGAAAAGCACAGATGACACCGAGTTCGCTTTACTCACCGCGCGCGCTCTGCTCGATTGCAACGGTAAACTGACGAGTGAGGCGGTCGTGTCTGCCTGGCAACGCTACATCATCGGCAATGGCGGCGTGTTTGAACGCGGCGGGATGCCGCAGTACGGCGCAGTGGCAAATTTGAAACGTGGCGCGTTGCCGCCGCTCTCTGGTCGCGATAATGTTGCGAGTTACGATGATGGTGCGGCGATGCGGATTGCGCCGGTCGGCATGGTCTGCGCGGGTGATGTGGCGCGCGCGGTCGCGTTCGCCGAGACGGACGCGCAAATCAGTCATGCCGCCGATGGCATTTGGGCGGCGCAAGCGGTTGCCGCAAGCGTCGCCGTTGCGATGGTGAATGCCTCGGTCGAAGAAATCGTCGCGACGGGCATCGCGCAAATTCCGGCGGACAGTTGGCTGGGGCGTGCGATGGCGCGTGCGATGAAAATCTGCGATGAAGAAAAAACAATCGAGAATGCGTGGGAACGTTTGCACACTGAATTATGGACGCCCTCGCACTCGGCAAGCCCCGAAGCGGTTCCGCAAATTTATTCGATCTTTCGTTTGACCCAGGGCGATTACAAGCAGGGCATGTTCTGGGCGTGCAATTTCGGACGCGATGCGGACACGCTCGGCGCCGTTGTCGGCGCGCTGTGCGGCGCGCGACACGGCATCGGCGTCATTCCGGAAAAATGGATCGCCGCGGTACGGCGTCCCGCCGGCGTTTGCCTTAAATTTACCGCGCAAGAAGATATTGTCACACTCGCTGAACAATTGGCAGAATTGATTCGTTAAACACGGAAAGGAGGAAACTCGAAACTAGAAATTTTTATGCACCGCCACATTTTCAAATAAAGATTTCCCACACTCGAGGAGGAGAAAAAATGTCTGACAAATCTTTATCGCGCCGCGAATTTTTGCGCGCGAGTGTACTCACCGCCGCCGGTGCTGTGATCGCGTCCTGCGCGCCTGCGCCGACAGCTACCCCAGTTCCGCCCACCGCTGTGCCTGCCGCAAAACCGACGGACGTTCCGAAACCTGCCGCAACCGCTGTCCCGCCGACGGCTGTACCTAAACCAACGGATGTGCCCAAGCCAACGGCAGTCCCGCCGACGGCGCGTCCCGTGACGACGATTGACTGGTGGACCGTTGCCGGCGCGGATGTGGGCAACGAAGCCGATCAACGCGCACTCGCCGCCGAATTCCAAAAGAGTCCGTCCGGTTCCTGGGTCACGCTCAAGCAGACCTTTTTGCCGGACGATGGGTTTTCGGAAAAAATGAACACGGTGCTTGGCACCGGCTCCGGCGTGCCGGATGTGACGACGTTCTGGGATGCCGGCTGGTTCCCGCAAGCCACCGACCTGCGCGAGTACATCGCGCGCGACAAAGTGGACATTGCCCAGTACTCCAAGGTTCACTTTGATTCGCGTTGCCGTTTCGGCGACAAGATCATCGGCATGCCTATCGGCGTTGGCGCGACGATTTATTATTACAACACCGCTTTGCTCGCGGAAAAAGGCATCAAGACTCCGGAATGGGGTTACACGATGCAACAGTTCCTGGACGATGCGGTCAAGATCACGAATCGCGACAAGAAAATTTTTGGCGCGACGATGCAGACGCGTATCTGGCGTGCGGAAATGTTTGCATTCGGCGCGCGTCCGTTCAGCGAAGATGGCAAGACCGTCGCCGGTTACATGAACGGACCGAAAGCGGTCAAGGCATTCGAGTTCTTTTACGACCTCGCGCAATCGGGCGCAGTGCCGACTGCCGCCGAATTCCAAGTTTTGCAAACCGGCGGCACTGGTCCGCTCGATCTGTTCAACACCGGTCGCCTCGGTTTTGCGCCGCTCAACAACGGTCAGTTCCAAATCGTGGATAAAGCCGGCATCAAGTTTGGGTTGATTCACAACCCGACCGTCGCGGGCGAAGAAGTCATCACGAACGGTTGGACGTTGCAGATCGGCATCCCGAACGCGAGCAAGAACAAGGATGCGGCGTGGGAATATCTGAAATGGTTTACGGGCGAACCAGGACAAAAATTCCTGATGAACCTGGGACACGATTTCACGCCGACCATTCCCGCGTTGTGGACGAGCCACCCCGCGTCCAAGGATGCGCGTTTCCAATTCTTTTCCAAGATTTTGCAAACGCGCCAGGTCTGGGAATTCTCCGGTCGCTTCCCCTACTTTAGCAAGGTCACGCGCTTGAATCAAGACCTGTACGATCAAATTTACCTTGGCAAGATCAAACGCAGTGAAATCCAAGGTATCTTGGACAAGACCGTGCCCGATGCGCAAAAGATGGTGGACGACGAACGCAAGAAACTCGGTTTGTCGTAATTCAATTCACGTAGGGGCGCACAGCCGTGCGCCCCTACCAAATGGTAACGTATGAACATTCGACGCCCTGCCGTCCGCGAAGCGATTGAAGGATACATCGGTATCAGCCCCTGGCTGATTGGCTTTCTCGTGTTCACTCTGGGTCCGATGCTCGCTTCGCTTTATTTTGGATTTACGAACTGGCGCATCACGACCGAACCCAAGTGGGTCGGCTTGGACAACTATATCGAAATCTTTACCAGCGACCGCGATTTTTATCAAGCGTTGCGCGTGACGTTCACCTACGTCATCATCACCTTGCCGTTGAACCTTGTCGTGGGTCTCGCGCTATCGCTGTTGTTGAATCACAAATTACCGGGCATTGGCATCTTTCGCACCGTGTTCTATTTGCCGGTCGTCTTGTCCGGCGTCGCCGTCGCGTTGATGTGGATGTGGTTGCTCAATCCCGATTACGGCGTGGTCAATTCGATTCTCGCCGGCATTGGCATCCAGGGACCGAAATGGTTTTTCGATCCCGACACCGCGCTGTTGAGTATCGTGCTGATGAACTTGTGGCGGGTCGGCGGAAGCGCGATCATTTACCTCGCTGGCTTGCAAAACATTCCGCCGCATCTGTACGAAGCCGCCGAGATTGACGGCGCGGGTGTGTGGTCGAAATTGTGGAACGTGACCATTCCGATGCTGACGCCGACCTTGTTTTTCCAACTCGTGATGGAAGCGATTGACGCGTTCCAGGTGTTTACCGCCGCATACATCATCACCGATGGCGGACCCGTGCGCTCGACCTTGTTTTACATGCTCTACATGTTCCGCACCGCGTTCACCGATTTCGAAATGGGGTACGCCTCGGCACTCGCGTGGGAGCTGGGTATCATCATTCTGATTTTCACCGCGCTCGTGTTCAAGAGTTCACCGCTGTGGGTCTATTACGAATCGGAAGCGAGGAAATAAACGATGGCAACCTTGACTGCATCTCAAACGCGCACACGAGGATGGTCGCTGTCGCTCGCGCGTCGCCTGAATTCGATTCTCGTTTTCCTGACGCTGTTATTTTTTGCCGTCGTCGTGATTGGCATTCCGGTCGGCTGGGTGTTCCTCACCTCGCTCAAAGATGCGAAACAACTTTTTGCGTGGCCCCCCATCATTTTTCCCGATGTTCTACACTGGGAGAATTACACGAACGTCGTCGAAAAATTGCCGTTCTTTCGTTTTGCGGCAAACACCTTGTTCATCGCCGTGATGAACATTATCGGGCGCGTCTTGTCGTGCAGTCTCGTCGCGTTCACCTTTGCGCGCCTGCGTTTTCCCGGGCGCGATTTCCTCTTTATGCTCCTGCTCTCGACGATGATGATTCCGCATCAGGTCACGCTCATTCCCACGTTTGCGCTCTTTCAAAAGCTGGGTTGGGTGGGCACGTACTTGCCGCTGATCGTGCCGGCGTTTTTCGGCGATGCGTTCTTTATCTTTTTGATGCGCCAGTACATCATGACCTTGCCGCGCGATCTCGACGAAGCGTCGCGCATTGACGGCGCGACGACCTGGGATATTTTTGCGCGGATCATCATGCCGTTGTGTATCCCACCGATGGTGCTGATTACAGTACTCACGTTTTTGTGGAAGTGGAACGATTTTTTGAATCCGCTCATCTACATCAGCAACTATGACGATTACACAATTCAACTTGGCTTGAACATGCTCAAGGGACGCTTTAACATCCAGTGGGGCATGATTATGGCAGGGTCGTTGTTAGCAATGTCGCCGTGCATCATTATTTATTTCCTGACGCAAAAGTATTTGATTGGCGGAATTGCGAATGTGGGCATCAAGGGCTAACCCTCGCGCATAATGAATAATCATCTCTCCTTCGGCGGTTACGATTTTTCGTTCACGATTATTACAACGGAAAATTTTTACGAGCCAGACGAATTCTCGGTCACGATGTCCGAAGACGCACTCGTCGCACGCGTTGATCGGATGTGGTATGGCGACCGGTCCGGTTCGATTGCCGCGTCGTTACAAATCGAAATTGCGAACGTGCCGGGTGGCATCACTTGGCGCGCACGCGCAATGCATCCCGAGTTAATCAAAGGCATCAAAACCTCGATTGGCGCTTTGCCCAACGCGGAAATTTTAATTCCGCTCAATCGAGGTTTTTATCTTGCCGATGGTGAGCAACTCAAAATCTGTTTTCCGTACCAAACGCATCCCAAACATCATCGCTGGAAAGCGCAGTTTGTCGCGTTCCGCACCGCCGAGCAAACTTGGTGGCTCGATAATCGCGAGCACCCGTTTCGCGTCAAACGAATGTGGCTCACGCGGCGCGGCGAGCAATTGATGCTGGAAACGTACAACGAAGATCACGCGCGCAGTCGTTCGCACGAATTTGAAATGCCGGCGTGGACGCTCAAGCAAGTGCCAAGTTGGGAAGAGGCCGTTGAAGATTATCGCGCGTGGATGGAAAACGCGTACCAACTTGTGCCGCTCGAAAAACGCACCGACGCGCCCACGTGGTTGCGCGAGATTGCGTTGACCGTGATGATGCTCGGCGAAGGAATGACCAGTCAAATCGGTTACACATTCGCGCAGATGGAAGAACGCCTCGAAGAACTCGCGCAAATTTTTCCGCCGCAGAATACATTGCTGTACATTCCTGGTTACGATGGGCGAATGGATATGCGCTGGTCCCAAATTTATCCAGCGGAGAACCTGGGCGGCGCAGACGGTTTTCGCCGATTTGTAGATCACGCGCATCGGCTTGGTTTCAAAATTTTATTACACTTGTCGGTGTGGGCGATAGATCGCTCATCGGAATTTTACGCGCAGTTTCAAAACGATTTGGTGCGTGACGATCAAGGTCGTCCGCAAGAATTTGAAACTGACCGCGATGGCGATGGTCTCCCCGAACGGGTCTTTGCGTACGTCTCGCCGGACGGCGCCGCGTTTCGTCAATTGATTCTGGATCGTGTGCGTGTGCTCGTAGAAGAATTTCAGATTGACGCGATTCATTTCGATCAAACGCATTCGTATCGCAACGATCCACATCACGATCATTATCGCGGCTTGCAAGCGCTCTATCGCGAAATGCGTGCGGCTTTTCCGCACGTCCTCTTTAGTGGCGAAAGTGTCACCGAGATCACCGCGCCGCTGTTGCCTTTGGCACAGACACGCACGGGTGTCATTCAAGTAGATGACGCGGAAGCATTCCAAAAATTGTTCGCGCCGTACACGCGGCGCTACGGGCATCCTGGGATTCTCGCGCCCGAACGTGCGCGCAATCCGTGGACGATTCCCGCGTGGACGTTCGAGGCATTTCAGCATCAATTGAAAATGCAAGAGGCGGCGGGCGCGATTCCAACTTTGTGTTTGACGAATCGGCACATCCGTCTCGATAGTCCCGCCGCGCAAATGGTGTTGGCGTATGCGCGCCGATTCAAAGATGCGCGGTAATTTTTTTACATTGATGGCGCTGGGCATTGCGCTTGGCGCGTGCAATTTACAATCAACCACATTGACTCCTCGCCGCGCCTTTAACGCCGTGTTGCTCAACCATCGCATCTATGCGATTGGCGGATGGAATGGGCAAGCCACACAACTCAATGTCGTCGAAACGCTCGACCCGCAAACCTTGCAAGTTCAATCTGCGTCTGCCTTGAATATCGCGCGCAGTCAGCACGCGAGTGTTGTCGCCGATAATGCAATCTGGGTGCTGGGTGGTTGGAGCGCGGAACGCGGACTCGTTTCGGCCGTCGAAGTTTTTTCGCCGCAAACCAATGTTTGGCGCATCGCAACGCATTTGCCGACGCCGCGCCGTGAACCCGCCGCGGCGTTGCTAGGTCGGCGCATTGTCGTCGTCGGTGGATTCAACGGCATCAACGATGGCGACATCGAAGGATACTCGGACATCGTCGAAGCGTACGACCTCGACACGCAACAATGGCAACGGCTCGCGCGATTGCATTCGCCGCGTCGTGGGTTGACGATGGTCACGTTTGAGAATAAATTGTACGCGCTGGGCGGTTACGTTGCGGGCGATGGGTATCTCAACACCGTCGAACGTTACGACCCAGATCGCGATGCGTGGCAAACGCTCGATTGGAAAATCACAGCGCGCACGTGGACCGCGACCGCCGTTGCAGAAAATTCGATTGTGATCCTGGGTGGATTCAATCGCACCGGATTCCTGAGTGTGGTCGAGCGCGTTGACCCACGCACCGGCAAAATTTGCAACCCCGCGCCGATGCGTGTCCCGCGATCCTGGTTCGCCGCCGTGCCGATTGGCAATCGCGTGCTCACGCTTGGCGGCGAAGAGGCGAATCACATTGGCAATACGATTGAATGGATTGATGTGCAATGTCGAAATTAAATCACGCTGACTTGATTCGTCGCGCGCAAGGCGCATTGTTTGGTGTCGCGATTGGCGATGCGATGGGCGCGCCAGTCGAAGGACGTACGTCCGCCGAAATTCGCGCGCAGTACGGACGCATCACCAATTTTGTGAGTGACGCCGCTGTCGGCACAGACGACACCGATTTCACCTTGTTCAACGCGTACTTGCTCACGACGTACGGCGCGAACATCACGCTCGAAAATGTCGAGAACGAGTGGCGCGATAAATTGCTCGCACCGAATCACGCTTATCGCCCGGGTGGTTTCAGCGATGTCATCTCGACGCGCAACCTGGCCGCCGGTTTGCAGGCGCCGCACTCGGGCGCATTCGGTCATCAAATGTGGAGTGATGGCGTCGCGATGGCAATCAGTCCCGCCGGAATTATCGCGGCAGGCAATCCGCAACTCGCCGCGCAACTTGCGACAACGCTTGGCAGTGTGTCGAACGGACGCGATGGAATTTTTGCCGCGCAAG
>CAZPIR010000085.1:0-10325 GCA_964586085.1 uncultured Anaerolineaceae bacterium
AGATTAAGGTCTTCGCTGGCCGGTTGCAAATTCGCGCGGCTGTGTCGGCAAGGGTCGTCAGCGCGCTCGCGTTCTTTTTACGTGTCTATCGTCTCGCCGATAAAAACATTTGGTGGGATGAGGGCTGGAGCGTTTGGCTCTCGCAAAAAGATTTGGCGTGGATTGCGATGCGGACGGCGATGGACGAGCATCCGCCGTTGCATTATTGGATGCTCCACGTTTGGAATTTCATCGCGGGCACGAATGTGTTTGCCGGACGATTTGTTTCGGTCGCATTCGGTGTGCTGACGATTGCCTTGCTGTATCGCATCGGCAAACGTGTTGGCGGAACCTGGGTCGGCTTGCTCGCCGCGTTATTTCTCGCGACCTCGCGTTTTCACATTTGGTGGTCGCAGGACATCAAGAATTACACGCCCTCGATTTTCTTCGCGTTCGTTGCGGTGTGGTTTGCGCTTCAAGTCGCCAGTCGCCAGTCGCCAGTCAACAGTCAAAATCCCAATGTGCCAATTCGCAATCTGAAATCTGCAATTTACTACGCTCTTTTTGCCGCGCTCGCAATGTGGACGCACTATCTCGCCGCACTCGTTTTGCTCGCATTGAATCTTTATCTCTTGATTGTTTTTGTTCGCGCGTTTCAAGTTTCAGGTTTCAAATTTTCAAATTGGCTCATTGGCTCATTGCGCAATTGGTTAATTAGCAATTTGCTTGCCGCCTTACTCTTTGCACCCTGGATGTACCTCTATCTCCAAAACGCCACCTCATGGAGCGCCGCGCCTGCATTCGATTTCGGCGTGTTCCTCCAACTCGTCGCCACTGTTCTTCCACTCGGTGTAACGACGAACATTGAAAATTATTTTTGGCTTGTCATCGCCTTGACGATTCTCGCGCTTATCCCAGTGTTCAGTATTCAGTATTCAGTATTCAGTAAACGTAAACTAAACGCTGAACACTGTTCACGGAATACTGTCCCACTGTTCACTTTGATTGTCGTCTTCCCCCCGCTTCTCGTCTACGCGCTCTCGCTCACACCCGCCGCGTTCTTTGCGCCGAAAATCCAAGCGCGCTATTTGCTCGTGCTCGCGCCCGCGTATGCGATGCTCCTTGCGTTCGGCGTCCATTTCATTTCGCGCTTCTCACGCGCGATTGCAGTGGTCGCGCTTTTATTTGTTCTCGGCGCAAACGCGTTTGTGCTCAACGATTATTACGCCGACCGCCGATTGCGCGACGAGTACACGACGCTCGCGAACACAATCAACTCATTTGCGCGTCAAGGCGATTTGATTGTGCTCGACACGGATCAAGAGTGGCCCACGTTTCTGTACTATATGCGTTATCCGCTCGATTGGCTCGGCGTGTCGAACGGCAAACCGATGAATGCAGACGATGCCGATATGCTCGCGCAACGCGCGCTCCGCAGTAACGCGATTTGGTTGATGACGAATTCGGATGCGCTGGCGACCGACCCGCAAAAATTATTCGAGACGCGACTCGCGCGCGAATTACCGAAACGCTTTGAGCGCACGTTCGACGACAAGCGACTTGTATTGTTCGAGCGTGATATGCGTGATTTGATTCAGGTCGCGCCGGAAATTTTCAAGCCGCAGTTTTTGCGCGATGTGCGCGTCAACGAAAATTTACAATTGCTCGGTTACGATTTGCCGGTGCGCGAAGCATTTGCGGGCGACACGATTCGCGTCGTCACGTACTGGAATGCGCGCGCGCCCAGTACAGCGTCGCTCAACGCGCAACCGATTGCGATTCCCAGTGGCGAACGCGTGCGTGCGCAAACCGATCTGCGAATTGCGCCCGACCAAATCGGCGCGTTCGAAATCAAACTCGACGCGCTTATGCTGGGCACGCTGAACATCGAACCGCGTCGCGCGCTCGCGCGTGTGGATCGCATTGCCAATCGCACAGACATTCGCGTCGGCGATGCGATGCGACTTGTCGGTTACGATTTGTCGCAAACGCGTTTTCGCGCGGGCGAGGTTGTGCCGCTCACACTATACTGGCGAGCCGATCAGCCCATCGAAAAAAATTACACCGTGTTCGTGCATCTCGTCGGCGCGCAATTCAATCCGAAACAAAACAATCCGTTGTGGGGACAACTCGATCGCGCGCCAGCGCCGCCGACGAATGCGTGGATCGCAAACGAAATTATTGCCGATGCATATCGCGTCGCGATTGATCCCGCGCCGCCGGGAAAATATCAAATCGAAATTGGCGTGTACGATGCGGCGACTGGGATACGTTTGCCCACCGATCAAGGCGACGCGATCATTCTCACCGAAATTGAAATCGTGCACTGACCGATTGACTAATTGTTCGTTTGATTTATACTTGGCGAGGAGGCAGGTTTGTTGCGAAAAATCATTGCAATCATTTTTCTGCTGTGGACGACGAGCGCGTGCATGTCCGGCACCTTGCTCGATAATGTCACAGTCACACCCGACACCATCTCGCCGCGTGTGGGCAGTGACAACGCGGCGACGACGATTCATTATCGCGTCGGGCGCGAGGCAGCGGTTTCGATTTTTTTGACCGACGCGCAAGGCAAACAACATGTGTTTCGTGCGGCGCAACCGCGCGTGCCCGGTGAGTACGATGCCACATTCACCGGCGCGATCAATGATCGCGTTTTGCCGGACGGCAAATATACTCTCGTGATTCAAGCGCAAGACGCGGCGGGACAAATTGCCAAGGTCGAAAAAAACTTGACGCTCACGCAAGCCGATTCAGTTGCGCCGGAATTACAGAATTTCACCGTGTTCCCGGACACCTTTACGCCAAACCAGGATGGCATCGCCGACCGCGTCATCATTCGCTACAACCTGACCAAAGCCGCCAAGATAGATTTATATTTGAGCGACGGCAAGCAACGTTACGAAGTCGCGGAAAAAAAGACAACGCTCAACGTCAAGGATGGCTATTCGCAACCGGGTCCGCACGAGTACGACTATGATGGTGGAATCGATTTGCTCGCCACGCCGCCGCCCGATGGCACGTACACGGTTATCGCCGAAGCGGTGGACGCAGTGGGCAATCGCGTGCGCGCCGAAAAAAAGTTGACGATCAAGGACAGCGGCATTCCGCGCGCGACGATTTCAAATGGCGGCGTCGAGTGGGGACCGAAAGGTTTGCCGAGTTTGAAAATCGAACCGACGGCAATTATCGTGCCGCTCGGCGAAACGGTGACGTTTACGGTGACGGTGCAAAACATCGGACCGGTACCGCTCCGCACCAAGGGACCCGAACCGGGAACGCTCTATACGACGAGCGAAAATTTCAACACAAAAAAATTTTACGAGGAACCTGGGGTGTGGCGCGTTGGTTTGGATTATGAAGGCAACAGTGCAGGGCGCGCGTACCCGTTTCGCTGGCAAATTGGTTCGACCAAGGAATTGACGCGCGTGGTCATGGACGGCAAGGAATATTTTTATCTGATGCCGGGTCAACGCGTGACGGTTAGCGGTTCTCTGCGCATCGTGGACAAGCCGCCGCGTGTGAACGTGTATCACTGGGTCGGCTTGATCCAGGAAGATGTCCGCATTGTTGAAGATCGCGTAGAACCGAAACAAGTGACGGTTGAATTTTAATTTTGCGGGGGCAAAGTATGCTTCGCCCCTGTCTGCATTTTGAAAGGAGCGCCATGTCTCTGCTTTCCGATCTGCTCGATTTTATTGCGCGTTTGTTCAATCCCCCGACGACGCAACCGATACCCACGCCAACTCCCTCGCCCGTACCACCGGAAACAGGTGAGCTTGTTCCGTTTTCGCCGCGTGTGTTGATGATCACATACAACCCCACCGTCAACGCGTTCACCGGGAAAAAATTGATCCAGGAACTGGGCTGGAACGATCCTGAAACACTCGCGCAAGGTTACATTATGGATTTGCGCGATTCGAGCGGCGGCTTGGTCAACTATCAAATCGTCGAGCGCATCGAGGTGGACGAGTTCCCGAAAAAGGAAAGCGGTTTGGTTTATCAACCACAACAATTCGTCGCCGCGTACCGTGCCGGCGGCGCGGGGCTTGACCCAGGCATGGTGGACTATCAAGCAATCCTGACCAAATTCAACATTCTTGCGCGCGTAGCGAACAAGGAAATTGACGAAGTGTGGATTTGGAATTTTCCCGGCGCGGGCTTTTACGAATCTACGATGGGTGGCAAGGGCGCGTTCTTTTGCAACTCGGGTCCATTGCCAAACACCGAAGCGTGTCCGCGTCGTTTCGTCGTGATGGGATTTAGTTTTGAACGCGGCAACGGTGAGATGCTTGAAAATTGGGGCCATCGCGCCGAGTCCATGCTGGCGCGCGTGTTCCGTTCGGAAGCATTCGTCTCCGACACGTACAATGCCGAAGCGCGGACTCCGGCACTCGGCGCGCGCGTGCGAAATGCGTTCGAGCGATTCTTGACGTTCGACCTCATCGCGCCGCAACATTCAAACATTGGCACGATTCATTACGCGCCGAACAGTCCTACGGACTATGAATGGGGCGTGATGACGCCGGTGCAATCATGCGCGGATGATTGGTTGTTGTTTCCCGATTTGCCGAACCCGCCGGTCTATCGCACGATGGATGCGCGTGAATGGGGGAACGGCGACATTCGTGAACATCACAAATGGTGGTTGCGTCATTTGCCCAAAGCCACCGGTGTTTCGAATGGCGTCTCGAATAATTGGTGGAAATATATAACGGATGTGAACGATCCAATTTTTGCTAGTCGCCGATGATCCTCACGCGCCTTGCGCTCATTTCGTGCGAGCAACGTGCGCAGGCACAGACGATTGCGCAACAAGATGGGTACATCGAGTTGGCAAGTGTCCCGGGTTTCCAGCGCAAATATGCCGAGGCGACCTACTTGGACTAGGCGATTATTCTGTCCTGCCGTTCGAATGTGGATTCTGGTGTTCTCTGATGTCGGGTTTCTGCAAAAGGAATCCGACATTTTTTATTTCCAGGTTATTGCATCTAGTCGTGTGTGCCGGTATAATCAAAGTGATTTCCACGTTCTCCGCGTCTGATTAGCAGGAGACTAATGACTCTTGCCTCGTTGCCCCGAATCGTGCGAAATCAAATTTCGGATGTGATTTGCCAGAGACCCGTTTTCTACGAGAAAACGGGTCTCTGAACCTTGTGCGCAAATATTTATATTCAAGGAGTTTGTCCAATTGAAACGCGTTGACCTACGTAGTGACACCGTGACTATGCCCACGCCGCAAATGCGCGTGGCCATGGCGAATGCCGAGCTGGGTGATGATGTGTACGGCGAAGACCCAACTGTGAATCGGCTCGAAGAAATGGCGGCGGAAAAAACCGGGATGCCAGCCGGGTTGTTTGTGGCGAGCGGCACGATGGCGAACCTGGTCGCTCTGCTCACGCATTGCGGGCGCGGCGATGAGGTCATCGTCGGCGACCGCGCGCACGCGTTCATCAATGAGGTCGGCGGGATGGCGGCGCTGGGCGGCATTCAACCGCGCACACTCGCCAATCAGCCGGATGGTACGCTCGCGCTCGACGACATTGAACGCGCGATTCGCGGTACTAATGTGCACTGGCCTCGTACGCGGCTCATCACGTTGGAAAACACGCAGAACAATTGCGGCGGCGCGCCATTGAGTGTGGCGTACCACAAAGCGGTGTACGAGATGGCGCAAACGCATCATTTGAAAATTCACACGGACGGCGCGCGTCTTTTCAACGCGACGGTTGCGCTCGGTGTGACCGCGCGCGATTTGATGCAGTACTCGGACACGGTTTCGTTTTGTCTCTCGAAAGGATTGAGCGCGCCGGTCGGTTCGCTCTTGTGCGGTTCGCGCGATTTCATCGCCGAAGCGCGTCGCCAACGCAAGATGGTCGGCGGCGGAATGCGTCAAGCCGGTGTCCTTGCCGCGGCAGGCATCGTCGCGCTCGAAACGATGATTGACCGGCTGGCGGAAGACCACGCGAACGCGCGCTACCTTGCCGAGCAGTTGTCGGATATTCCTGGGATTGATCTTGACCCAGCGACGATCAAGACGAACATTGTCTTTTTCAATGTGACCGGCGAAAAAACCGCTTCGCAGGTTGAACAGCAGTTGGAGCAAGCCGGCGTGTTGATCGGCGCGTCCGGCAAAAAACGCATGCGCGCGGTCACGCATTACGGCATCACACGCGAAGATGTGGATGTTGCGCTCGCGGCGATGCGCGCGGTGGTCTAGCAGATGCGTCAAGCTGTGTGTTTTATCTGAAACGTTTTTGGCGAGTAGGAACAATGGTTTGTGCCAAATAGGAAATCCTGCGGATTGGCAACCGGGCGATTCTGTGTGATGATATCGTAGTGGCATGTTTTGCAACGATTGAAAGGAGTTTGGCAATGGGGCATTTTTCCTTTCCTCACACTCGAAGGCTGAATTTAAAAATCGTTTTGTGGATCTGCGGGATGTGTGTGCTGTGCTTGGTGGCGTGTGCCGGGAATATCCCCGGCGCAGTGACGCTGACTCCCACCCCGGCAAAAGGGGGTGATGGCGAATTGCGGGTATTGGCGGTTGGCGAGCCGGTGAGTTTGAATCCCAACATTCGCGCGGACGACAATGCGTTCAACGTGGTGCAGAATGTGTTCAACAAACTTGTCACGCTCGACCCCGACTATCGCGTGATTCCCGATTTGGCGGAAACCTGGGATGCTTCTGAAGATGGTTTGACGTACACATTTCAGCTTGCCAAAAATGTGCGCTGGCATGATGGCAAGCCGTTCACTTCAGCGGATGTGAAATGGACGCTCGAAGCGCTCAAGCAATCGCAGACTGCGGGCGTTGAGATTGCCAATCGCATCACCGCGATTGAAACGCCGAACGATCACACGGTCGTCGTGCGTTTGCAACAGGTCTGGTCGCCGTTGATTCCGACGCTGGCGTGGTATGGCACGTTCATCCTGCCCAAGCACATTTACGAAGGCAGTGAGTGGACCAAAAGTCCGGCGAACGAAAAACCGATTGGCACCGGTCCGTTCAAGTTTGTCGAGTGGGTCAAGGGCGATCACATCACGCTTGAAGCGAATCGTGATTATTTCAAACGTGGTCCATTCCTGACCAAGGTCACGTATCGCCTGCTCAAAGACACTTCGGTCGCCGGCGATTTACTCGCGCGCAATCAGGTGGATTACATTCTCGCGCGTCCTCCGCTCGAAAGCATTCGTGATCTGCAGGCGAATCCAGATGTGCGCGTGAAAACATTTTCCCAGCCCTCGCGTTATTACATGGGGTTTAACTTTCGTCGCAAACCATTTGGCGATTTGCGCGTGCGGCAAGCGTTGAGCATGGCGATTGACCGTCCTCTGCTGGTAGATCGTGCGGTGTTGGGTTATGGCATTCCCGGATTTGGCATGTACACGCCCGCCATCCCCTGGGCTTTTAATCCCGATGCGCGCGCGCCGGGTCTCGACTTGGCGGCGGCAGAAAAGTTGCTCGACCAAGCCGGGCTAACACGCGATGCGAGTGGTGTCCGCGCCAAGTGGACGTTCATCGCCTTTAACATGTCGCCATTCAAAGAAACCGCTCTAGCGGTGCAACAGGATGTGGCGCGGGTGGGAATTACGCTTGACCTGATTTTGGTTGCGACTAGTGATTGGAACACGCGCGTCTACACCGCCAAGGATTTCGACCTTGCGCTGGCCAATGGCAGTCAAGGTCCCGACCCGGATAATTTGAATGTCCGGTTCGGTTCCAAGGGCACGTCGCAATTTATGGGCTATGCCAACCCCGACCTGGATGCCACGTTGGCGGAAGGCGCGCGCCTGACCAAGTTGGACGAACGCGCGCGCGCCTATTTTCGCGCGCAAGACTTGCTCGCGCGCGATTTGCCGGCGTTGCCGTTGATGGAAGCCATCCAGTTCATCATCTATCGCGCGAACGTCTCTGGCTTGCCCCAGGTTGAGGCGCGCGGGTTGGTCACGTTTCAAAATTACAGTCTAGTGCGTCTGAACAAATAAGCGTCCGCCCGGCACATTGGCAGATGGAATGCGCCGGCGGCGGTTGGTTGGGCATGTCGTTTTTTTCTCGGTTTCATTTGCGTAACTTGCGCCTCGCGACCCAGTTGGCCGTTTTACTGGTGGTGATGGCGATCGTTCCGCTATTGCTGGTAACGTTCTACAACGATGCCGTGCATCGCGAAGAGTTGCTCAACGCCGCCCGCGAACGCAACCGTCTTCAAGCGCGCAACGCCGCCGCCGAAATAGATGAATACCTGGATGACTCGCTCGCCGATTTGCAAGTCCTGGCGTTGATGCCCTCTGCCGTCGGTTTTTTACGCGATGAAAAAAATGCCGCCGCGCGCAACGAACTGTCCTTGATGTTCCACGAGATGCGCGAAGCGCACGACTATGCGGTAATCATGCTCGTGAACCAAAGCGGCACAATTATCTTGTCTACCACGCCTAGTTCGGTTGGGCGTAGTTACCTCACCGAACCGGCATTTCAATCAGCGGTGGGTGGCAACACAAGCTTTGATGAACCCCGTTACGATCCCCTGGAGCAACAATCGTTTTTGAATTTCTCCGCGCCGGTGCGTGGCGCGGACGGCATCATTATGGGCGCGGTCATTAGCCGGTTGCCCATGACCACGTTCGATGACTTGGCGCGTTCACGCGTCGAATTGATCGGCGTGGGTAATTTCGGGTTGTTGTGGAACCATAACGGCATTTTGCTCAGCGATACCCAGCATTCCGAATTTCGTTTTCGTCCACTGATGCGTTTGATGCCGGACGTAGCCGAAAAAATGATTGCCGAAGCTCGGTACGGTCCGCTGACCCGTGAACTGCTGACCCATCCCTTGAATGCACCCCAGATTGTCGAACGCGGGAACGAGATTTTGTACGAACCGGGCGCGAATCCCCACGTCCTTGTTTCGTTTGGCGAGGAAGGGACGATGCTTGGTGCGGTGGCGTCGCTCCGCTCCAAACGTTGGTTGTACGGTGTGTTCATCGTCGAGCGATCGGTTTTGGCAGAACTGGACATGCAAACCAATCGTGCCATGCAAGCGGTGTTACTCGTTGGCTTGGTCGCCATCTTCAGCGGCATTCTTGGCGCGCGTTGGTGGTCACGTCCTTTGCGGCGTATGACCGAAACGGCGAATGCACTTGCCGCCGGCGAAATGACGCGACGCGTGGGAATTGCCAGCCGCGACGAGGTGGGGCAACTCGCCGTGACGTTCGATGCGATGGCGGACGCCGTGATGGAAAAAGACCGGCAACTGCGCGAGTACGCTGGCAAGCTGGAAGACCGTGTGATCGAACGCACGGCGGCATTGAGCGAAAGCGAAGAACGCTATCGTTCGCTCGTCCAGGTTTCACCCGATGCCATCTCCTTGATGACCCTCACCGGCAAAATCCTTTTCTGCAATCATCAACTGGCGCAACTACACGGTTATACGCGCGCCGAAGATTTGATTGGTTTCGCGGTTATGGATTTGCTCGTGCCGGCAGATCGCGCACGCCTGACGACCCTCTTGCGCGAGTTGCTCAAGACCGGACAAATTAGCGCGCAAGAATTTTCGCTTGTACGCAAGGATGGCACGCCCTTTCCGGCGGAATTGCGTTTGTCTATCATTCGCACGCCCAACCAGGTAGACTCGACGGTGATTGTCGTCACGCGCGATATTTCCGAACGCAAACATGTTGAAGCGCAACAACAACTCCAAGCCACTGCCCTCCAAGCCGCCGCGAATGGCATCATCATCACCGACATGACCGGGACGATCGAATGGTGCAACGACGCGTTTGCGACCATGACAGGTTACCCTCAGGATGAAATCATTGGCAATAATCCGCGTGCCCTGGTTCGCTCCGGTAAACAGTCGCGCGAATTTTATCACACGCTGTGGCAAACGGTGCGCGCGGGTCAAGTGTGGCACGGGCAGTTGATCAATCGGCGCAAGGATGGTAACGAGTACACCGAAGAAATGACGATCACCCCGGTGCGCGCCGGCGGCGATGCGGTGACACATCTCGTTGCCATCAAGCAAGATGTCACCGAGCGGCAACGTGCCGAAGAAGAAATTCGTCGGCACGCCGCGTACCAAGCCGCGCTCAACACGGTCATTACCGCGGCGGTCGAATCGGGCAATGACCTGGATGTGGTTTTGAATGTGACGCTCGATGAAATTTTGCGTGCGATGAATGTGACGATGGCGGGTATTTGGGTGACCGAGTCGGTTGGTCACACGCGCGCGTTTGCCATGCGCGGCATGGCGTTGGGCTTTGAACGAATCGTGGGACACATGTCTCTGATTCATCAGTATGACAAGGATTTTCTCGGGGTCGTGGCAGACTGGACCAGGGTGGATAAT
>CAZPIR010000086.1:0-10317 GCA_964586085.1 uncultured Anaerolineaceae bacterium
TCCCAGTCCGACACTTGATAACCGGGACGGGGTTCCCATTTTGCGTCCAAAACTAGTGCTTTCATTTTTCACCTCGGGAGAAAATTTGGATGGTCAATTTTATGCACACGTGTGCATTGATATTATACGGTTATGCAAGATTTTTGTCAATAGAAAAGAAATTGAACTTGCAATTTCATTTTGATTATGATATAATTTTCATGTCGAGAGTAGCTGGAGGAGTAAACTCATGGAAGAGTTGAATGATTTCCGGCATCGGATTGAAAGTCGCTACGGCGACCTCACCAAACGAGAACAACGAATTGCCTCGTTTCTCTTGTCCAATCACGAACAAGCGACTTTTCTCAATGGCTCTGAAATTGCCAAACACGTCAATGTCAGCGAAGCCACCGTCGTTCGTTTCGCCAAATCGGTTGGCTACAAGAATTTCCCGGAATTACGCCACGCGCTTCAAGAAATTTTTCGCGTCAAGGTTACTCCCGCCGCGCGTCTGCAACGCAAACTCACCGATCTGAAAAGTGGCAAGGGCGACATTTTGCACCAGGTCGTAGATATGGAATTGCAATACCTCGCCGAAGTGCCACGCAGTATCTCCACCGCCGATTTTGAACGCGCCGTTAAAATCATCCTCAAAGGCAAACGCCTGTTCATTTTTGGATCGGGTCCCTCGCGCATCCTCGCCGAACTCGTTCAAATTCGTTTCAATCGGTTTGCTCTCCCCAATGTACTCGTCACCGAAACCGGGCGCGATGTGCTCGACAAGTTGCTCTTGCTGAAACCGGATGACGCTGTGCTCGCGACCGGCTTTTATCGCGATAACCGGGAATTGTGCGCCACGATTGATCAGGCACACCAGGTCGGTTGCAAGGTCGTGTTACTCACCGATACGCTCGGCGCCGAGTATAAAGATAAAGTGGATGTCATTCTCTCGGCGCGGCGCGGTCCTGTCTCGACATTTCACTCACTCACCGTCCCCATGGCAATTCTCAACGCGATCATTCTCGCCGTTGCGATGGAGCGATCTGAATCTACGGTCGCTTCACTCGATCGTTTACAACAATTACGCGTCCAATATGGTTTGGATTTTTTGAATCCATAGCAAGCTAGCCCTTCGATAATTCAGCCGGCATTCACACTGCCTACTTCCTCAATGTGGAGGAAAAACGCATGTCTGCAATTGCACGACCGACCTCGTTCGCTCGCTCCGCTCGACGCGCGTGGCGCAAGCTGACGCGCCCGCATGTCATCGTCGCGCTCATCGTGCTCGCGCTCTTGCTCTATCTCGTCATCACGCCACTGCTCATCATGATTCAAACGACGATCACGTGGCAACCCGAAGACGTGCGCTTGGTGCGCGGCATCACGCCCGGCGAAGTCACGCTGTTCCATTGGGACCGTGTATTTAACAGCATCATCAGCGAAACGATGTTGTGGACACCGCTGTGGAACACGCTCATCACCAGCATCGGCATTTCGATTTTTGCGCTGACGCTTGGCTCACTTCTCGCGTGGCTCGTGGTGCGCACCGATTTGCCCGGCAAAAAATTCATTTCGAGCATGGCAATCATTCCATACATGCTTCCCTCGTGGACGATTTCGCTCGCGTGGATTGTCGTGTTCAAGAACCAACGTGTCGGTGGCTCGATTGGTTTTCTCGAATCACTTACCGGCGTCCAGGTTCCCGATTGGTTGTCGTACGGTCCCGTGCCCATCGTCATCACGTTGTCTCTGCACTATTACGCGTTCGCGTTCCTTCTCGTGTCCGGCGCACTGCAATCGCTCGATGCACGGCTCGAAGAGTCCGGCGAAATGTTGGGCGCGACGCGTTGGCAAGTCCTCAGTCGCATCACCTTCCCGCTGTTTATCCCGGCGATTCTCTCCGCGTTCATCCTCACGTTTTCGCGCGCGATGGGTAGCTTCGGCACGCCGGCATTTCTCGGCAACCCGGTGCGTTATTACGTTCTCTCGACAACACTCTACAACAACATCTCCAGCCGTCTCCAAGCCGATGGGTTTGTCCTGGGTCTCGTGCTCATTGCGATTTCGATTGTGACGATTTATTTCAATCAACGCATCATCGGCGTGCGCAAAAGTTACGCGACGCTGACCGGCAAAGGGTTCACTTCGACGCCCGTGCGTTTGCGCGCGCTCAAATATCCGGTGTTGATTCTCGTTAGTGTGTTTCTGTTCATCGCCGTCGTCGCGCCGCTGGGCTTTCTCGGTTATCAATCGTTGATGTTGCAAAAGAATTCGTTCGCGCTCGATAACCTCACACTCCATTTTTGGATCGGGCAGAGCAATCCCAAAATTGCCGATGGCATTGCCGGCATTTTGACGGATGTGCAAACCTGGGTCTCGGCGTGGAACAGTATCGCGCTCGCGCTCTCGGTGGGTTTCATCACATCGGTGCTGGGAATTTTTCTCGGCTATGCCGTTGTTAAAGGACGCGGCACGTGGCTGTCGAAAATCGTCGAGCAAGTGGCGTTCCTGCCGTACTTGATGCCAAGCATCGCATTCGGCGCGATTTACATCGGGATGTTTGCGCAACCACTCGGTCCGCTTCCCGCACTTTACGGCACGTTCTGGATTTTGGTCGTCGTGTCGGTCGCTAAAAATTTGCCGTACTCGTCGCGCTCCGGCACGGCGGCGATGTTGCAAGTGGGCAGTGAGTTGGAAGAAGCCGCGCTCGTGGGCGGTGCATCGTGGCTCACGCGTTTTCGTCGCATCATCATTCCGCTCACGAGTTCCGGTCTCGTCGCCGGCTTTTTGCTTACGTTCATCACTTCGATGCGCGAACTGTCGTTGATCGTTCTGCTCGTTACGCCGGCGACGCGCACATTGACCACGCTGAACTTTCGGTACTCGGAACAAGGTTATCATCAGCCCGGCGACGCGCTGGCGATGATGCTCGTCGCAATCATTCTGTTGTGCGAGTGGATCGTGCGGCGTTTTCGCGGCGCGCAAATTGGCAAGGGACTGGGGGCATAAATGGACAGCATCGAACTAAAAAATGTGACGAAACGTTTTGGTCAGGTCACGGCAGTTGATCATTTGAATTTGCTTATCGAGCCGGGCAGTTTTCTCACGCTCCTGGGTCCCTCGGGTTGCGGCAAAACGACGGTCTTGCGAATGATTGCCGGTCTCGAAGAACCGGACGAAGGCGAAATTTTGATTGACGGGCGCCCGGTCTTTTCATCGGAGCAAGCGATTTTTGTGCCGCCCGCGCAACGCAACCTGGGTCTGGTCTTTCAATCGTACGCGCTGTGGCCTCATCTCACCGTATTTCAAAATGTCGCGTTCGGTTTGGAAATGGCAAAGCGTCCCAAGCCGGAAATCAAAACACGCGTGACCGAAATTTTACACGACCTGCAAATTAGTGGAATGGCAGAACGCTATCCGCAAGAGATGAGCGGCGGACAACAACAACGCGTCGCGCTCGCCCGGATGCTTGCGCCCAAGCCCGGCATCTTTTTGCTCGACGAGCCGCTCTCGAACCTGGACGCGCGTTTGAGCGTGGATATGCGTTCCGAGTTAAAACGCTTGCACCGCGACACGCGTGCAACTGCCGTGTACGTCACGCACGATCAACTTGAGGCGCTCACCATGTCCACGCACATCGCAGTGATGCGCGAGGGACGCTTGCAACAACTCGCGAGTCCGAACCAGGTCTATCGCGCGCCGGCGAATTTGTTCGTCGCCGATTTTATCGGCACGCCGAAAATCAATTTGGTTGACGCCGAAGCGATTGAGGAAAATGGCGCGGTCACGTTGAAATGCGGCGCGTTCGAAATCAAGAATGTGCCCACACGGGCAAGTGGTAAGGTCGTCGTCGCGATTCGTCCCGAAGATGTGCAAATCTCGCTCGAAAAAATTCCGAACGCATCCGAGTTTAAAACGTATTCGGTCTTGCCCGCTGGTTCGGAAATCATCATCAACGCGCGGTGCGGCGAGACGACGCTGGTCATCAAAGAAACGCGCGACATTGAAATCGAAATGGATTGCACGGTCTGGTTGACGTTCGACGTCAAGAAAATCAATTTGTATGACAAGGCAACGGGCGATTTAATCGCGTCCCGTTGAGTCAAAGGAGGAACCAGGAAGGAAGGGAATTTACGCACCCACCCCAAACGACCATTCAAAATTGTTTGTCGTGTACAAGGAGGTACTTGTGTTTCGCAAATCAGTTTTGTTCGGACTGTTGATTCTCGCCATCATCGCGGTTGCGTGTGCCACGCCGACCGAAGCACCGAAACCCACCGCGCCGCCAGCATCCTCGTCCGGTCCCGCGCCAACTGCCGCGCCCAAGCCGACCGATGATCCGCTGAAAGGTTTGACCGATGCGCAAAAGACCTGGGCGAAAGCCGCCGAGGTCGGACCGTATGCGCCGGCAAAACAAGATTGGGCGGCGATTGAAGCCGCGGCGAAAAAAGAAGGCAAGGTCGTCATCTATTCCAACTCGTCGCGCTGGCCCGACATCAAGAAATCGTTTGAAGCCGCGTTCCCCGGCGTCGTCCTCGAAGGGTACGACATTTCGACGGTTGACCTCATCACAAAATTGCAAAAAGAACAAAAAGCCGGCATCTACACCGCCGACGTGATTCTGTGCGGCGATTACTCGACGCTCGTCAATGAAATGCTCAACCCGCCGAACAAGATGCTGTGGAATTTTGTGCCGGACGAACTCGTGCCGCTCGTGGACAAAGCCGCGCTCGAACCGTTGATGTATCATCGCTATGGCTTGACTACGTTCGTCTACAACACCGAAGTCAACAAAGAACCGCCGATCAAGAATATCTGGGAAATCACCAAACCAGAATGGAAAGGCAAGATCATTTTGCCCGATCCGCAAAAAGTGGCGATGGGCTTGCTCGCCTTGACCGTCATCACGAAAAATTCCGACGCGATGGCAAAAGCATATCAGGATGCGTTTGGCAAACCGATTCAGCTCGAAGCGGGCGTGCCGAATGCCGGGTATCAATGGATCAAGGACATGCTCAAGAACGAACCGGCGTTGACTTCGAGTAGTGGCGATGTGGCGAATGCCATCGGCGCCAAAGGACAAAAAGCACCGCCGGTCGGTTTCACCACGTACTCGAAAATTCGTGATGTGATTGCCGGCACGTTGGCATTCGACGTGATGTGGAACATGCAACCCATCATCGGTTTTACCGAAGAGACCGCGCTCGCCATGGCGAATCAAGCGCAACATCCGAACGCCGCCAAGTTGTTGATTCGCTGGATGGAAGGCGACGACAAGGGTGGCAAGGGTTTTGTGCCATTCTATGTCCCCGGCGATTATCCGACACGCACGGATACACCGCCGCCCAAAGGTGCCAAGCCCTGGCTTGATGTGCAAAAGTTTGTGTGGAGTGGCGCAGGCGACACCACCTACGTTTACAACAATTCCGTCAAGGTGCGCGATTTCTGGCTCGCGAATTTGAAATCCAAGTAAAACAGGCTCGCCAGAGACCCGTTTTCTGAAACAAGTAACGAAATCCTTGAATCAGGAAACGGGTCTCGTTTTCAAGAGAAAAAATGCATGGCAATCCCAGCCGTGTTCGAATATCCTCTCGGAACGCGATCAAACCGAAACACCGGATGCGCTCGTTCACTCGTTGAGCGAATTGTTGGAGATTTTTCCATCACGTGTAAAATAGGAATTCAAATTTCTGGAAAGGAAAGATAAAGTATGTTCACACGAATTATCGGTCGAAGTAATTTGCAAGTCAGCGCCGTGGGAATGGGATGCTGGGCAATCGGCGGACCTTGGTGGAAAGGCGATCAGCCGGTCGGTTGGAGTCAGGTGGATGACAACGAGTCTGTCCGCGCGATTCACCGTGCGATGGATTTGGGCGTCACCTTTTTCGATACGGCGGATGTGTACGGGTGCGGGCACAGCGAACGTGTCGTCGGCAAAGCGATTGCCGGCAAACGCGATCAACTTGTTATCGCCACCAAGTTTGGTCAGATGTTCAACGAAGAGACCAAGCAGGGCATCGGTGCGAATGTCACGCCGGCGTACATCAAACAGGCATGCGATGCAAGTTTGCGCCGCTTGAATATGGACGTGATTGACCTGTATCAACTGCACGTCAAAGAGGTGGACGCCGCGCAAGCGGTGATTGTGCGGGAGACGCTTGAAGAACTTGTCGCCGCCGGAAAAATTCGCTGGTACTGTTGGAGCACGGACGAAGCGCCGAGTGCGCGCATTTTTGCGGCAGGTAAACATTGCGCCGCGATTCAGTTGCGCTTTAACATTTTTGAGGGCAACGACGAAACGATGCGTGTGTGCGAGGAACAAAATCTTGCCGCGATCATTCGCAGTCCGCTCGCGATGGGTTTGCTCACCGGCAAGTTCGACAAGACGACAAAATTTCCGGCGGATGATGTGCGAAGCGCGCGGTACGATTTCGGAGGAAAACATGCCGGCGAAATTGACAAACTCGCCAAAATTCGCGGCATCCTCACGCGCGATGGTTGCTCGCTCACCCAAGCCGCGCTCGGCTGGTTGTGGGCGCGCAGTGAAAAAACGATTCCAATCCCAGGATTCAAAACGGTCGCGCAGGTCGAAGAAAATGCGGGCGCACTAGAATTCGGCGCGCTCAGCCAAGCGCAAATGCAAGAGATTGCAGAGATCAAGTGAATTTCGTAGGGGCGAGGCACACTTGGCCCCTACCGTATATCTTATTTTTAGGGAGCAAGTTATGGCAGACGCCGCACTGTCCTCGATGTGGGGAATTAAAAAATTCGATACGCTCACGGAATTTTTTCAACAAGGTAGCGCGCTTGGGTTCACACAATTTGAACTAAACCACGCCGTCAATTCGACGATGCTCAATGGCATGAATGGTTATCGTGTTGTCAGTGTTCACGAACCGTGCCCCGCCGACGTGTCGGTGAGTGAGCTCAAGAAACGCGATTGGTTGGTTTCGTCAACTAATGAAGCGAACCGCCGCGAAGGCGTGAACGCGATCAAACGCAGTATTGACCTCGCGCAAAAATTTGGCGCGTCGCTTGTCATCGTGCATCCGGGCAAAGTGGATATTGACACGGCGATTGACAACAAGATGCGTGACTTGTTTCGGCAAGGTAAAGCGAACACGACCGAGTTCAGGCAACTCCGCGATGAGTTTGTCGCGATGCGAGCCGCGCAAGCGCCGCTCAACATGAGCGCGGTGCGTCACAGCATCATCGAGCTTGCCGAGTACGCAGGCGAGCGTAACATCACTCTGGGGTTGGAAAATCGTTATCACTATTTCGAAATCCCCTTGCCCGATGAACTTGAAAATTTGTTGAACCTGGGATTCAAGAACGTTGGTTTTTGGTACGATGTCGGTCACGCCGAAACGCTCGACAAACTTGGATTCTTTCCGCACCAAGAATGGTTGCGTCGATTCAGCGCAAAAATTGTGGGCGTGCATTTGCACGATGTGCTCGGCATTGACGATCACCAAGCGGCTGGCTCAGGACAAGTTGATTGGGACATGGTCGCGCGATATGTGCCGGCAAACGCACACCGCACCTGTGAATTTCAAAATTTCAATTCGCCCGATCAAGTGCGCGCGGGCGCGCAATGGCTCGTCGAGAAAGGATTGGTCAAAGCCTAATGCATAAACCCATTCGCGCTGTCGTGTTCGACCTTGGCGGCACACTCGAAAATGTTTACTATGACGATACGATGCGCTTGAAGGCGACGCCGGGGATGCGCGCCATTCTCGCCAAACACGATCTCGACCCAGGTTTGTCCGATGCGGAATTGCTCGTCGCCATCAAAACTGGGATGAGCCAGTACGGCAAGTGGCGCGAGGAAACGAATCTGGAAAAAACGCCTGAGCAAGTGTTCAGCGAATACGTGTTCACTAATTTGCCGCGCGAGCGCGTCGCCGCGATTGGTGAAGAGCTGGCTTTTTACTGGGACTCGCAATTTTCAACACGCACCGCGCGACCTGAAACGAATGCGGCGATCAAACAATTGCACGAAAAAGGTTTTCGCCTCGGCGTGATTTCCAACATTACGAGTCGCCGACTTGTGCCGTTCAAACTCGCCGAGTACGGCGTGCTCAATTATTTCGAAGTCGTGCTCAGCAGTTGCGAGATGGGTTGCCGCAAACCCAACCCGCTCATCTTTCACGAAATGACCCGGCGACTCGCACTCGATCCGCAAGAATGTGCGTACGTTGGCGACACGGTTTCACGCGATGTCGTCGGCGCGCATCGTGCCGGGTACGGCTTGGCGATTCAAATCAAATCGTTCCTCACGACGCAAGCTGACCGCCCGACCGATGTCGAGCCGCCCGATGTGGTCATTACGAGTTTACTGCAAGTGGCGGATGCCGTGAACCGCGTTGAGGCGTCCCTTGCTTAAAGGAATTTTTTTCGATGCGGCGGGCGTGCTTTATCGCCGCGCAACATCCACCGAAGCATTCGCGTTGAAACTGCTCGCGCAAAATGGCTTTGCGACCGACACGTCGCCGGAAAATCTCGCGCTTCAAAAATCAATGCGCGCGCAAGCGAGCCAGGGACAAATCAGTCACGAGGCATACTGGGATCAATTTTTGCAATGGCGTGGCGTGATGAATCCGGAACAACGCAAAACCTTCATCGCGCAGATTCTCGAATACTCGAACGATGTTCTGCCGATATCAGGTGCGCGCGAGGCGCTTGCCGAATTGAAACGACGCGGCTTTGTCGTCGGCATCGTCACCGACACGATGTATCCGCTCGAATGGAAAATGCGCCGACTCGAAAAAGTGGGCGTCGCCGAATTCATTGACGTGGTCGCGTGTTCGACCGTGCTCGGCGCGCACAAACCCAACCCCGCGATGTACTTGAACGCGTTGGAGCAAGCCCATCTCGCGCCGAATGAATCGGCATTCGTCGGGCACGATGCTGGCGAAATCGAAGGCGCGCATCAAGCTGGGATGATGACCGTCGCGGTGAATTACGATCCTGGGACGCACGCCGATTTTTATGCCGCATCCTTGTTCGATTTGCTCAACGTGCCGATATTTCAAAACATCGAAATAGACGAGGCAAAAGAAATGATCTCTCAGATTCAAGCTATTTTTCTCGATGTGGGCAACACTCTGCGCATTGTCATCGAAGACGAACCGTTTGCCGCGCAAGCACGCGAACAACTCAAGACCTTGATCGAATCGCCCGATTCCATCGAGACCTTGTTCGAGAAATTGAACGTGCGCTGGAAAGCGTACCGCAAATGGTCGTTCGAAAACCTGACCGAGGCATCCGAAAAAGAATTGTGGACGCGGTTCATGCTCCCCGATTATCCGCAAGAACAGATCGCACCGCTCTCCGGTAAACTGACGCGCTTGTGGCGCGACAAGGACGGTCGGCGCGTGCCGCGTGACGATGCCAAGTCTACGATCCTCGAATTGAGCAAACGCGGGTACACGCTCGGCATCATCGCGAACACGATCACCGAAACCGAAATTCCGGATTGGCTCGAAGCCGATGGACTCGCGAATTATTTCAAAGCCGTTGTGCTTTCGTCCAAGGTGAGTTTTCGCAAACCCGGTCCGGAAATTTACTGGGAAGCATCCAAGCGTATCGGCATCGCGCCGGAACATTGCGCGTACATCGGCGACAATCCCATTCGTGACGTCGAAGGTTCGCGCACAGCCGGTTTTCAGGTCGTCGTCATTTTGCCGGAACCCGGCAAGTTGGAAAAAGAACCACTCACCGATGGCAACAAACCCGATGCGATCATTCACGAACTACGCGAACTCTTGAATATTTTTCCGCCGCGAACATAAATCGAGCAATCGCAATGGATTTTAAATTTCTGCAAGAACTGATCATTCCAGCCGAAACAAAAATCGCCATGATCATCATGGACGGGCTGGGCGGATTGCCACTCGAACCTGACGGCAAGACCGAACTCGAAACGGCACACACGCCGAACCTCGATGCGCTTGCCGCGCAATCGGCACTCGGTCTCACTATGCCACTTGGACCTGGGATTACCGTCGAGAGTGGTCCCGGTCATCTCGGAATTTTTGGATATGACCCGATGCAATATCGTATCGGACGCGGCGTGCTCGAAGCCGTTGGCATTGGGTTCGACCTGGGAGCGAATGATGTGGCGGCGCGTGGAAATTTTTGCACGCTGGACGCGAATGGTTTGGTCAGCGACCGGCGCGCCGGGCGCATTCCAACCGATGCGAGCAAAGAACTCGCAAAACTGTTGACGACAAAAATCGAGGACGTGGAGTTTTTCGTCGAGGTCGTCAAAGAGCATCGGCTCGCGGTGATCATTCGCGGCAACGACCTGGGGGCGGAATTGTCCGGCTCGGACCC